>DATNPT010000185.1:0-4501 GCA_036703075.1 Chroococcales cyanobacterium | reverse complement strand
TCAGGCTAAAACCCGTCGGGCACCGGAAGTGCCGTGGCCCATGGCTTTACCTATGGTGACATTAACAGTAGTGACGCTGATGACGCCGATACTTCTTCAGCAACTCTCGCTGTTACCTCCTGCCAAGTACGAGTACCTCATACGCACCCCTCAGTTGCTGTTATCAGGTTCTAGTATTCTTGGTTGCACCTTGGGAGCAATTGTATATCTACCCAGAACTTGGTCGCGGTCTGTTTTAGTTCCTATAAAGTTTGTACAAGACTTGTTGGCCTATGACTTTTATATCGATCGCATTTACCGGTTAACGGTTATCTTTGTCGTGAGTTCGTTTGCCAAAATCTCAACCTGGATCGATCTATACATCGTCGATGGGTTAGTTAACCTCGTAGCTCTTGTCACCGTTTTTAGCGGTCAAAGCTTGAAGTACAACACGTCAGGTAAAACACAAGCTTATGTACTGACTATCTTGTTTGGAGTCAGTCTGTTAGCTCTTTTAATGACTTGGCCGTTGACCCAGTGGTCGCTGAGTGAGTGGTCCTTAAATCAGTGGTCGTTAATTAGCGGTCGGTAAGTAAAAGGGAATGATGAATTGTGAATGATGAATTATAAATTAAATTTTTCGTCATCCACGATTTATGGTTAAGCATTTTTCAAACTTGAAGAAGGAGACTCATAAATTATGCTGAGTGCCTTGATTTGGGTACCATTAGTGAGTGCCGCTGTCATAGGGTTTTGGCCGGGAACCCTGACATCCAAAGGTGCCCGTCAAGTGGCGTTGGCAGTTACTATAGGTGTCTTTATTTGGTCACTGGTAGTACTTTGGCAGTTTAATCCTGCCCAAGTCAGCCAGCAGTTTGAGGAGCATATCCCCTGGATTGATGCTTTAACGCTGACCTATAGCCTGGGGGTGGATGGCTTATCCATACCCTTGCTGGTACTGAATGGCTTGCTCACGGGAATTGCGCTTTATAGCAGTGATGAGGATATCGAACGACCTCGGTTTTATTACTCATTAATTTTGATCTTGAACGCTGGCGTTGCTGGTGCGTTTTTGGCACAAGATTTACTGCTGTTTTTCCTGTTTTACGAGCTGGAACTGATTCCTCTCTATTTATTGATTGCCATTTGGGGAGGACAGCGGCGAGGCTATGCAGCAACTAAGTTTCTTTTGTATACAGCCGTTTCTGGAGTGCTGATTTTAGCCGCATTCCTAGGGCTATTATTCCTGGGTGGTGCTTCTAGTTTTGCTTATGCCGAGAATACGGCTGTTGCCTCTTTTCTACCAATGGGTCAGCAATTGCTGCTGTTGGGAGCACTTTTGATTGGCTTTGGCATCAAGATTCCCCTCGTGCCGTTCCATACTTGGTTACCCGATGCCCACGTTGAAGCCTCAACCCCCGTTTCTATCCTGCTCGCGGGTGTACTGCTGAAATTGGGAACCTATGGATTGTTGCGGTTTGGGTTGGAGTTGTTCCCTGAAGCGTGGGAAGTTCTCGCTCCTTGGTTGGCAATTTGGGCGGTGGTTAGTTCGTTGTATGGGACGTTAAATGCTCTGTCGCAACGAGACATGAAAAAGATGGTCGCCTATAGCTCTGTCGCTCACATGGCGTTTATCCTCTTGGCGGCGGCGGCAGCCACACCCATCTCACTGGTGGGTTCTGTGCTTCAGATGGTGAGTCACGGTCTGATATCAGCGCTACTGTTTTTATTAGTCGGTCTGGTTTATAAGAAGACTGGTTCGCGGGATTTAGAAGTTCTCAATGGTCTACTCAATCCAGAACGAGGTTTGCCTCTGATTGGTAGTCTGATGGTCTTGGGTGTAATGGCTAGTGCGGGAATTCCAGGAATGATGGGGTTCATCTCTGAATTCCTGGTATTTCGAGGGAGTTTTGCCGTGTTTCCAGTGCAAACCCTCCTATGCATGATTGCTACTGGCTTGACTGCTGTTTACTTCTTAGTATTGCTCGATCGCGCATTTTTTGGGCGTCTATCTGCACAAGTGATTGATTTGCCAAAAGTGGTGTGGAAAGAGCGCATACCCGCAATTGTTTTAGCGATTTTGATTGTCATCTTCGGCATACAGCCGGGATGGCTAGTTTCCCTCTCCGAAAAAACAACAGCAGCGTTTGTGCCGACACCCCAAACGGTTGTACTGAGTCCGTCTAGCTCGACAACGTTGGAACTTGAGCAAAATATCGATTAGCAGTCTTAAACAAGAAAGGCTGTTATGCAGAAGGCAAAGGGCTTTTACATTTATTTTGATGCCCTCTGCCTTCCCTTGAAATACTCGATAGTTTATTTATATGAAAATCATTAGCAATCGTAATGATAAATAATCGTTAACTATAGGATCAGAAAGTTGACAATGAAACTACCTTTTTAATAAAACGGATTGTTCAAGAGAAGTGAAATGGTACTCAGCAAAAAAAGGACGCGTAAACATCCACTAGAGGAATACATTGGTCGGTTAATTTCCGGTCAAGCCCTGCTAGCGGATTCACCAGAAAATGTTAAAGATGTTGTAGGGATTCTGCATAGCTACGGGATTGTTCTCGATGCCTACTCCCGCAACCTAAACTACATTGCAGAAAATCAATATTTAGTGTTTTTTCCCTTTTTTAAATACTTTAATGGGGAAATTTCACCCAATAAACTTCTGCGTCACTGGTGGCACGATCGCATTAATTTTGAGTACGCCGAATACTGCATGAAAGCCATGTTCTGGCACGGTGGCGGCGGATTGGATGCGTATCTGGATACACCCGAATTTGAAAAGCGATCGCGCAAAGCGATTCAGGCGAAGTTCCAGTCTAATCCCATGATGCAGGGACTTGACTGGCTCTTTCCTGATTTTCTCTTAGAACAAACCCGTCAGATGGCCTATTACAGCGGGCTGGGTCAATTCTGGCGGATTATGAGCGACATGTTCATGGAACTGTCCGCACGCTATGACAAGGGGGAAATCCAATCGATTCCCGACGTTGTTGAGCATATCAAAACGGGTTTGGTGGAAAGTGCCAATGTACCGATTAGCTATGCGCCAAAGATTCGGGGGAAATCCTATGAAATTATCCCCAAATCGGTGGGTTTGACATTCCTGATGGATACGGCAGTACCGTATGTGGAGGCCGTTTTCTTCCGGGGGACGCCGTTCCTTGGCACGGTATCGTACAATGCACAAGCCAATCAGATTTCCCCCGATCAAAGCCGCTTTGCTTATGGGGCATTGTACGCTGACCCCTTACCCGTTGGCGGTTCAGGAATTCCGCCCACCCTGCTGATGCAGGATATGCGGCATTATTTGCCCGACTATATGCACGATATTTATCAGAAGCGATCGCGTCGGGGTGAAGACGATTTGCGAGTGCAGATTTGTATCAGCTTCCAGAAGTCGATGTTCTGCGTAACGACGGCGGCGATTTTGGGACTGGCACCTTATCCCCTCGATACGACCAATCCAGAGCAACAAGAGAAAAATCGCAAGTATCTGGAAAACTGGATGGATCGATTCCTCACCTCGCGATTGATTAACGCGAACAATGCTTAGAGCGATCGCGTTATTGTTTGGATACCCATAAACTATTAACGATTCGCTCCTATCCGGGCTGAATCCCGAATGCTAGAGAGGGTAAGGATACCGACAACCTTGCCATCATTCACAAGACTGAGTGTCTCGGCACCCGTCCGCAGCAATAGTGAGAGGGCTTCGCGTAGATTGTCATGTTGGGCGATCGCGCGATCGCTTCCAGGCTGGTAGTTCTCAGGCACAGGACTCATCACTGCCTGATAGCTAATAAGATGTAAATCCAGAACGTTGCTGACGGTAACAACCAAGGAATTGCAACCAAAGCTGAAATATAAATCTGTAAACTAATTATTCCGTAAGCTGCTGTTGTGCCGACCAATATGGCTGTGCATTGTTGCTGCTGTCGTGGCTTCTGTTTCAGGAGTATCAGAGTCGTCCCTTTCGCCAAAAATGCGGCTAGGATAATCATCCACAGATCGGGAATCAACGCCACCTGATGCTGCGATAGTAGCCGGTAAACCTTGTATGCCTGAGCTTCACCTCCAGTAATAACTTTCGGATAATCCTCTTTGCTCTGTTCTCTTGAATTGTGCGAATTACGCCAATAATTAATAGCCCAAGGAACTGAGAAATTGTCCTCAGCATCAACGTATCCCCCAGATGTCACAATTACAATCTGCTCTCTGAGCTTTTGTTGGAGTTCTGGGTTAGGTAGATCGAGACTCAGAAACTTCCAGCTAGGAATGCGTTCGTAAACCCGATCGGGAGGAATTGACCAGTCAACGATCGAGCGTAGTCCAAAAGGAGCTGTTCGTCCTAGAGAAGAAATAGCATTATTCTGACCCTTCTCTTGCTTAAGATAATGACTGACTTGCTGCTGAAAATCGGTTTGGCTTTGCAACTTGGGCTGAGGTACACCAGTCAGAGATGATTGTTGATGTAATCTCTGAGAGAGCGCCAGCAGATAGGCAAAAG
>DATNPT010000500.1:0-34208 GCA_036703075.1 Chroococcales cyanobacterium | reverse complement strand
TGTTGCAACCGTTTTTTATGCAACCCTAACCTGCTCCCTTTTCTACTATCTCACTCGTGTAAAGGAAGAATCACGCTTTTTATCGAAACGAAACATTTAGAGCCAACTGTATTTATCGATACATGAAGCTCTTATGAATAGTCGTCAGCACCGACTAAAAATACAAGTTGGCACCAGTCGGTTAAGCTATAAAGTACTGGTGGAGAATAGACGCGATCGCAAAACAAAATTCTTCGTATTGCCCATTAGCCTCACTCGGTTATAACTCCAAGTGATGAAATAATAAATTCAATATAAAATAATAGTTAACCTAATCTTTAAAAAATAATTTATTTAACTTCTAGAATATCAACTCAATAAAGACAGAGCAGCTAAACATTAGCTTATCTTGCTCATTATGAGTCAACAGGCAAAAAGTCTCTATGTAACCTGGCAGAGGCTATTGAAACCGTCTTAACCCTCTATCAAAATCAATTCAAACAGAAGGTTTACGTCTTCAGAAACTATACCGGCTTACCACCAGTACTCTGTTATCTCCAATGAGCTGAATCAGGTTTGGACGAAGCTCATTCATAATGCCTTATCAGCGATGAGCATCGAGGTGCTTGAGCAATTGATCTATCTCAAATTAACCAGCAGGCTAAAATTGAAGCCGAACCGATTCCAGACAAAATCACATTTGCTGTTTTCATATCGATAAATCTCCAAAATTAAGCCGCTCGCAAAGGGATAATACCTTTGTCGAAGACGCGGTTATCGGTGCCGATACCACTAACAAGAATGCGATCGCGATACACTTCATATGCTGCAAAACTCAACTGGCTAGCAGAATGCGCCGTCCATTCCGAGTGTCCTACGGGTCGAGTCCCTGCTCCAGCTCCACAAATGACATAGGTCGTGCCATTAATAACATGAGTGCGTTCGTAATTGTGTTCGTGACCGTTGATATAGAGTTGTACTCGGTGTTTTTGAAAAAGGGGAGTTAGGTTTTGAATAAACGGTTGATTCAAACCGTACTGACCCGATGAGTAAATCTGATGATGACCGAACACAATTTTCCATGGGGCATCGCTGCTACTGAGTTCTTTTTCTAGCCAAGATAACTGAGCATTCCAATCTGCATTTTGGTTAGTATCGAGCGAAAAGAATTGCACGTTACCACGACGAAACGTGTAATAACGTCCTGGCATATTGAAGCCAGAATAGCGAACTTGGAGGTCACCATTTGCTGTGCGAATATCATGATTACCGAGGCAAGCTTGGAACTTGACGCCTTGTTGTAGCAACGCTTGATAGGGTCGCTCAAAAACCGCACCTATTTTTTCGATTTCTCCATTGTTGTAAATATTGTCACCCGCTAGGACGACTAGTTCGTAGGGATTGAGCTGATGATAGCGAGCCATGGCTGCGGCTACGGCATATTGACCCCTTGCTCCCGTACCTGTATCGGCTACAGAAACAAAACGCAGTAAAGGCTGACTTTCTACGGGTTGACGAAGAGCGTCTGCTGATGTACTGATAGTGGGTTCAAGGGCAAGGTTTGGAGTGGTAGTGAATTTGACAGGTTTACTCTGAACCGTCTGGCTTCGCAGGACTTTAGCTAAAATCGCTAAACCCAAGCCACTGAGGCTACCCAGAACAAGAAATTTACGGCGCTTCATGTTTATAGGCTTCATGTTTATAGATCGTGTAGTATCCACGCCTAGTAATAACTCAGCGATAGATTGAGAGCAAGGCTAGTACAGTAACAAGTGCTAGATTTGTCCTGTAGAGGCAGCTTTCAGAGAAATGATGAATTAAAAATTATGAATTATGAAATTCCTCATTGCCACCTCTTGGCAGGAGATTTAAACTACCACTACCTGAAATGTTGGCAGCCTAACAACTCGCAAGAGCGACTCAAACCCATTCATAATTCACAATTTATAATTCAGAATTTATTGGAAACAGATTGGCACTGCCGAGGAGAGGAAATCGATGTCAGATGAGCAACAACAGCAGCCCGAAGCAGCAGAGTCTCAAACTCCAACGCCGCCGACACCAAAAGCGGTAGGTCAACCAGCAACTGGATATCCTAGTGGGATGGTACAGCGATTTAAGAAGCAAGAGCAACCATTTCTGAAAGCTCAGGGTATCAAAGTTTTACGAGGAACAATTGGTCTACTAGAAGGGATTGTAGAAAAACTAGAGGAAGATCCCGTCAAGGAGGCTCCTCCTGCTGTACCTCCTGCAACCCCGTCCGTCTCTGCACCAATCGTGGATACCACGGCAACTATACCCAAACCCGAGGTGGTTAGTCGTGTTGCACAACCCGTACAGGAAGCTCCTATCTCAGATACACCGGCAGTAGCGCCGAAACCCACTAAAGCCAAGGCTGAGCCTGAATTGGCATCTGTGCCAACCAAACCCAGTTTGTTCGATCGCTTGCTTCCCAGTTTTAATAAAGTTCAGGCATTTTGGGATACTACGCTCAGCAAAATCCGCTCGTTCTTACCTCAAGCTTGGAATGAAAAGCTCTCAGATTGGGGATTGACAGGTGCGATCGCTGGGATTATCGTACTCATTCTGGTAACAACGGCAGCGCTTCTCCCAGATACCCCAGCACAGGTTGCCAAAGCTCCTCCCAATACGATTGAGGCACCTCCGGAATTGAAAGCTCCCAAAAAACCGCAACCTGTAGAACCAGAGCCACTACCAACACCAGAACTCACTCCAGAACAGAGTTTAATTGCCGCGATTCAACAACAAGTTGCTGACATTACCGATCGCTATGGTAGCGGACTCATTCGATCGGTTGAAGCCAACTTTCTAGGGAGCCGCTTATTGGTCAAAGTCAGTGATGGTTGGTACAACCTCAACGAGTCTCAGCAAAATAAGTTAGCGGATGAAATGCTGCTTCGGTCTAGAGAAATGGACTTTAGCAAACTCGAAATTACCGACTTAAAAGGGTCGCTACTAGCCCGCAGCCCAGTCGTTGGACCAAATATGGTAATTTTGAAGCGACAGGAATTGGCAGCGAACGTCTAAAAGCTGTGCGTTAAGCGACGGGATAGTCTCAACTCTAGTCCCGTCGCATGTATCTACTGGGTATTTTCGACCGAAATGTTCAACAGTTTATCTAGGTTTAGGTGAGGGAGTGAATAAGCAGTAGGAAGAGGGGACGACTCGCGGCAGATAATCCTACTCTGGGAAAACAGTAAAATTGCTTAAGGAAAAAAGCCAGTCTCGGTCTGGAAATACCTCTAAAAAGGACTACTCAGGACAACTCATCAGGGAATTAAACGCACCTGTGCCAGAACGACAAAATGTGATGCAAGCATAGGTAGATATGAAAGAACTGGCAGTTCCCGTTAGACAAGGACTCGCCTTTTTAAAAGCGAGCTTGTCAGCTTCTTGGTCAGCGGACTACAAAGCATGGCGCAATCGTTTTTTAAGAGACCGCTTGCGTTTTACTATATGGCTTTCTCTGGGTGTTGTCCTAACGGCAATTGCCTTAGTTTTCAGCATGGCTCTGTCTAGGCAGCAGTTTCCCTGGCTAGCCATTATCTATGGTGTTGTCGAACTGTGCCTGCTCCTATGCTTGGCACTGGTCAAAACTTCTTTAGGCTACCGTTTTCCGCAGCTACTGTTTTTGCTTTTTTCGTGGTCGCTCATCTTGGTGCCCCAAATTGGAGCCGCTCTAATCCTGAAGGCTGAGCCAAATTCTTACACTTGGACGCTAACATTCTTGGTGCAAGCTACGCTCATGCCCGTACAGTGGCCTCTGCATTTAGTGTCGCAGTTGAGTGCACCCGCTTGTTATCTTGCCATAAAAGCATTATTTCATTTAAACGTAAACCAACAGCTTTTTTCAGACCTCCCGTTAAATCTGTACCTGTTTTGGTTCTGCTTTATCTGCGATCTGTCTGTATTTTTGTACGAACGGATACAACGTTCTGAGTTTAACGCTCGTCGAGAACTGGAATTGGCATACCAGAAACTGGAAGCCGAACGCAAGAGGACAGAGGAACTGTTGCTCAATATCTTGCCCCAACCGATCGCGGAACGCCTGAAGCTAGAGCCGCATACGATCGCGGATCAGTTTTCCGAGGCAACAGTCTTGTTTGCCGATGTTGTCGGCTTTACCCAGTTATCCTCTCGCATTTCAGCCGCTGAGTTAGTCGTGTTGCTAAACCGACTGTTTTCCATGTTTGACGAACTGGCGGAAAAGCATGGAGCAGAGAAGATTAAGACGATAGGGGATGCGTATATGGTCGTAGCTGGCTTGCCCATGCCTCGAAGCGACCATGCCGAAGCGATCGCTAATTTCGCGCTGGATATGCAACGAGCCGTAGCTCGTTTTAATGTCGAGCAGAACCAATCCTTCAGCATTCGCATTGGCATTAACACCGGCCCCGTTGTTGCTGGGGTGATTGGGATCAAACGATTTATCTATGACTTGTGGGGTGACACGGTCAATATTGCCAGTCGCATGGAGTCCCATGGACTGGCTGGCGGCATTCAAGTTTCGGAATTCACTTACGAGCAATTGAAGCAGCAGTACCTGTTTGAAAAGCGCGGCGCAATCGAGGTTAAGGGCAAAGGAGAAATGACGACCTATCTTTTGACCGGAAAGCGGACTGTGTCGCTTTCATCCAGTCCATCGGGATAATGTAATTGTCGCTGCCAGCAAATAAGCCCCAGTATTTCTACTGAGGCTTGTTCGAGCTTAATTCAGTGCCATTCGTCTTACGGCAGCGATTGCGAATTAGCCGTAGAAGCTGCCAACTCTTCTAAACGTTCCTGCTGGTCTTGGCTAATACAAGATTGAATAACAGTTTCCAATTCGCCTTCAAGTATTGGGTTGAGCGAATAGTTCTGACCCAGTCGATGATCGGTCACGCGATTGTCCTTGTAGTTATAAGTGCGGATTTTCTCTGAGCGAGAACCCGTACCAACTTGCGATCGACGCATCGACGTTACAGCATCTTGTTGCTCTTGTAGCTTGATCTCGTAAAGCTTGGCGCGGAGAATCTGCATCGCTCGTTCTCGGTTTTGCAGTTGCGATCGCTCTTCCGTACAGAACACCCGAATTCCTGTAGGTTTGTGGATCAAGTCAACCGCTGTTTCCACTTTGTTTACGTTCTGTCCGCCAGCACCACCAGAACGAGCCGTTTTGAGTTCTATATCTTTCGGGTCAATTTGGATTTCGACTTCATCGACTTCCGGCATCACAGCCACCGTTGCTGTAGAAGTATGCACTCGTCCTCCCGCTTCCGTTACCGGAACCCGTTGCACGCGATGAACGCCAGCTTCAAACTTGAGCTTGCTGTAAACTTGGTCGCCTTGGATTTCCAGAATTGCCTCTTTAAAGCCACCCATATCTGCGAGTGACTCCGAGAGCAACTTGACCCGCCACTTTTGAGATTCAGCATAGCGCGAATACATCCGTAACAAGTCTCCCGCCCAGATGCTCGCTTCATCACCGCCCGTTCCTGCCCGAATTTCCAACATGATGTTTTTGTCATCGTTTGGATCGCGGGGCAACAGTAATATTTTCAGCCGAATCTCTAGGTCGTTGAGCTTTGTTTCCAGTTCCTCAACTTCCAGCGCTGCCATTTCATGCAACTCTGGGTCACCATTAGCCTCTTTGAGGACTTGCCGTGCTCCGACTAACTCTTGCTGGGTCGTCTTCCAGATGTCGTAGGTATTAACAACATCCTCCAGAGAAGAACGTGCCTTCATGACTCGTTGCATCTCGTTCGGATCGGTTGCGATATCTGGGTCAGCCAGACGCCGCGTTAACTCATTAAAGGTTTGCTCGACTGATTGTAGTTTCTCCAGCAGGTAGGTTTCTGCCATGACTTGCGCTCCATTGAAATAGCCGATTGGCTTACAAACATAACTACCGACCCAGCGATTGTTCAATAGCTGGGCGATCGCGGCAAGCCAAGCTCGCTATTTCTCTTTGGACTGCTTAGAACTTTTAGCTGAACCCGATTGACTATCGAGCATGCCATATTTCCGCATAAAGCGTTCGACTCGCCCTTCTGTATCAATAATTTTCTGGGTGCCGGTGAAGAAGGGATGGTTACCCGACCAGACATCAACGTGGAGTTCTGGTTTAGTTGAACCAATTGTCATGACCACTTCTCCGTTGCAATAGACTTTTGCGTCCGGATACCACTCTGGATGAATATTAGGTTTTGGCATAGTTGATCCTCTACTTAAATTTTTATCAACCTAATTTTAATTTTAGCCTTTTGCTGCTAGCCATTAGTCATTAGCTCGCGGTCAAGAGACTTTAGCCTCCGCCCACAAGTGGCGGGGCTGATGTTAAAGCTGAAGGCTCTGCGCGTTTATCGCTTGGAGTATTGAGGAGCTTTACGAGCTTTGTGTAAGCCGTATTTCTTACGCTCTTTGGCTCGTGGGTCGCGAGTCAAATAGCCTTCTATTTTCAAGGGCGAACGGTTTTCGGGGTCTAGTTCGCATAAGGCTCTAGCCACTCCCAGACGAATTGAGTCAGCTTGCCCGGTCAAGCCGCCTCCTTTCGCGCTGACTAAGATGTCGTACTCATTTTCCAAGCCTAGGGTTTCCAAGGGAGCTTTTACCACCGATAGGTAACCCGCGTTGTATTGAAAGTAATTGTCTCCTGGACGACTGTTAACAGTGAGCTGACCGCTACCAGGGACTAGACGAACTCGTACTACTGATGACTTACGGCGACCCGTACCCCAGTACACAGCGCGATCGGTTGTTTCTATAGCTTGCATTAATTTTCTCCTCCTGGAACAGTCTGAACGGTTAGGGGTTCTGGTTTTTGCGCTTGATGGGGATGGCTGTCTCCCGCGTAAACTTTCAGCTTTGTGAACAGTTGACGACCCAGCGAATTTTTGGGCAGCATTCCCTTGACGGCATGTTCAATAATTCGTTCGGGCAGACGCGCTTGCAACTTAGCAAAGGTTTCCGTCTTCATCCCGCCAGGGCGACCAGAAGTCCGCCAGTAAATCTTTTGGGTGCGTTTTTTACCAGTAACAGCTACTTTTTCCGCATTGATCACGATGACAAAGTCACCCGTGTCCATGTGAGGAGTGTAGGTGGGTTTATTTTTCCCCCTAAGAATCATGGCAATTTCACTGGCTAACCGACCCAAACGCTGGTTAGTGGCGTCTATGACGTACCATTTTTGTTCGAGGGAGTCCTGAGAGGGAAGGTATGTTTTTTCCATTGGTCTTTTTTGGGCACTTCTAGGATTAAGGTTTCAGGTTAGGCAGTATTCAACTGGCGTAACGGTTGGCAAGAGGAACTTGGGCTGAGTGTCAAACCAAACCTCTGGGGGAAAGGGCGAGTCTGGGTAGCCAACGCGCAACAAGCAAAGACCTTTTGCCGGTGCAGCGTGTTTCACCTCTTCTCGCCGTTGGTTGACCCAAAGTTCAGTGAAATCGTTGGGATGTAGCTCTTTTGCCCCTACTCTTACCAGCATTCCGACCAAGAGCCGCACCATGCCATACAAAAATCCGTTTGCCTGAATTTCTATATGAATAAACGGTCCATTTCGGTAAGATTGAGCCGCTTGTACATCTACCCAGGAATGCGATCGCCCTGAATTTGCCCGGTGAAATGCTGCCAGATGATGACGACCCATTAAGGGGTCTAGAGCCGATTGAATCAGAGATTCATCGAGGGGGGCATTATAATAATGCCAACTAAAAGGGCGCACGAACAAGTTTGGGCGGGCATCTGTGTAGATGGTATATCGATAACGACGCCAGCTAGCACTAAAACGAGCATGCCATCGCGGGGGAACCGGTGCTGATGCTCGAACGAGGATATCCTCCGGCAGTCTGCTATTGAGAATTGCTGCCCAGCGGTGGGCTGGAATTGAACCTATCGCATCAAAGTGTGCCACTTGAGCCGCCGCGTGGACGCCTGTATCGGTGCGACCAGCACCATGTAAAACCACGGGACGCTCTTGCACAGCCGATAGGACGTTTTCAATTTCCTCCTGGACGCTGCGATGGTTCGGTTGCCGTTGCCAGCCATAAAAATGCGTACCCAGGTATTGGATGACGAGGGCGACGCGTTGTTTAGTCAGCTGGGAAGACTGCATGGGCTGCCAAGGGAAAAGAGCGAAGCTACACTAACTCGATAATCGCCATTTCAGAATTATCACCACGACGCGGCACGGTTCTCAGGATACGAGTGTACCCGCCATTGCGATCGCCGTACCGCTCTTGAGCCCCCTCAAACAACGCATGAACCAATTGCTTGTCGTAGAGATAGCCCAATGCCTGACGTCGTGAAGCTAGCGAGCCATCTTTAGCCAGAGTAATCATTTTCTCTACTTCGGAACGCACTGCTTTCGCCCGAGTTTTAGTCGTGGTGATTCGACCGTGACGAATCAGTTCGGTTGCTAGACTTCTCAGTAAGGCTCGCCGCTGATCGGCTGGCTTTCCAAGTTTAGGGACACGACACTGATGACGCATTTTCTGTTCTTCCTAATACACTCCAAAAAACTGACTTACTGCTTTAATTCAGATTAGCTGGGTTTAGCAGTTTTCTCGTGGGGCAGCGTGATTCCTAAACGCCGCTGTAGTGCTTCTATGACTTCTTCAGCCGACTTTTGACCGAAGTTCTTGATTTCCAACAAGTCTTCCTGGCTATAATCCAGTAAGTCAGCAACCGTGTTGATCTGCGCCCGTTTTAGACAGTTGTAAGCCCTTACGGACAGTTGCAATTCCTCAATTGGAATTTGGCTGGTTGGATCTTCATCATCTGGATATTCTTCCTTCATCGTATCCAGATTGATATCTTTGAGCGGGTTGAATAGTTCCACTAAGGTACTTGCCGCTTGACTGAGAGCTTCTTGGGGAGTCAAGCTACCATTTGTCCAAATATCCAGCAGTAACCGATCTTTTTCTAAAGAACCGTCAATCCGAGCATCCTCGACGCTGTAATTGACTTTACTGACCGGCATAAATACGGCATCAATTTGGAGGAAATCGACGGATGAGCCATCTTCACGTCCCCGCTCAACCGAGCGATATCCTTTGCCTTTCTCAATCCGAAATTCCATTTCCAGCCTTGCTCCCTCTGCCAAGGTGGCGATGTACTGACCTGGATCGACAATTTCGACTTCAGATGGTAGGTCGAACTGAGCAGCTCTGACGGTTGCCGGTCCTGTTACCATAACCCGACCAATTTGTGGTGTAGAGGTATAACTTTTGAGGACAACTTCCTTCATATTCAGGAGAATTTCCAGAACGTCCTCTCGAATACCTTCAATAGTGGCAAATTCGTGATTAACTCCAGCAATCCGGACAGCCGTGACAGCCGCGCCTTCTAGGTTAGATAGCAAAACTCGTCTTAAGGCGTTGCCAACGGTTGTCCCCTGACCCCGCTCTAGGGGTTCTAAGACAAATTTGCTATATTGACTCTGATTCTTTAGTGTTTTAGACTCAACACACTCAATCGAAAATTGCGCCACGGAGTGACCTCCCTTATTCATAAGACCCCACAGAAAGCACTGTCATCGTACTTTCTCCTGTGTTTCACTGATAAAAATCAGGTGCAATAGACTTCAGGAGTGAACGACTAGCAGTTTGCTTTTTTGTGCCAAGCTCTTTCTAGCTGACACTCCTCGAAGCGATACCAAATATATTCTCGATTAAACTCGACGCCGCTTTGGCGGACGGCAACCGTTGTGGGGAATTGGCGTCACATCCCGAATTAATGTAATTTCTAGCCCTGCCCCTTGAATAGCTCGAATTGCGGTTTCTCGACCAGCACCTGGCCCACTCACCATCACTTCAATCTGACGCATTCCCTGATCTACTGCTCGGCGAGCTGCACTATCAGCTGCTGTTTGAGCTGCAAACGGAGTTCCTTTTTTAGCTCCCTTGAAGCCACTGGAACCGGCTGAAGCCCAAGACACTACATCACCTCTCGTATCAGCAATGGTGACAATAGTGTTATTGAAGGTGGACTGAATGTAAGCTATCCCGTTAGGTACGTTACGCTTTTGCTTCTTTGCACCTGTTTTTTTCGTTGGTCGCGCCATGTCGCTCTATAGAAAAAACTCGTGTTGGTTGAACTCGAACAAATCAATTACTTCTTAGCCGGTGGCTTTTTCTTGCCCGCAATAGCAACTCGCCGACCACGACGAGTGCGGGCATTGGTGCGAGTCCGTTGCCCTCGGACTGGTAGCCCTAAGCGATGACGACGCCCCCGATAGGTACCAATATCAATTAGGCGCTTGATGTTCATCGACTCCCAGCGCCTCAGGTCTCCTTCTACCTGATAGTTACTTTCCACAGCGGCTCTGAGGGCAGCCACCTCAGCATCGCTTAAATCTTTAACCCGTGTATCTGGATTGACGCCTGTTGCGGCCAGAATTTCTTTGGACCGCGACAGACCAATTCCATAGATGTAGGTAAGACCAATCTCTACGCGTTTATCGCGAGGAAGGTCTACACTGGCAATCCGTGCCACGCTTTTTTCTCCCTATTCTTGGTTTTGTGCTACAAATAAGTCTTAAGAGTCTGGAGGATTATCCTTGACGCTGCTTATGCTTAGGATTTTGACAGATCACCGTGACTCGACCACGACGCCGAATAACGCGGCACTTCTCACAAATTTTTTTGACAGATGCTCTAACTTTCATGCCTTTTTTGGACAGACTGCAAGCATTACATTATATCACTTTTGCGGGATTTATGTCCACTAATATAAGTTAGACAGTTGGATAAAAGTCGTTTTATCTAGCCTTTCTTATTTCTTCCGTAGACGATACGTAATTCTGCCCTTAGTTAAGTCGTAAGGAGTGAGTTCGACTTTAACGCGATCGCCTGGCAGAATTTTGATGTAGTTCCGACGAATTTTTCCAGAAATATGGGCAAGGACATTAAATCCATTGTCCAGATCGACGCGAAACATTGCATTAGGTAGGGATTCAGTTACTGTCCCTTCCATTTCAATCAAGTCTTGTTTAGCCAATGTAGTTTAACCTCAATACGCTCAACCACCCCCACATACTCCAAGCTGGTGGATGTTTGTCCAGGGATTCTTAACATATTTTATCAAAAATGCATGCTTAACTGCTGGCTTTCCACCAGCTTTTGAGTTATGGGAGCGAGGTAACTGGTAGTACCAGTCTGCATGAATCGGAGAGAGTTTAGGTACCGATAACCTCTTTTAAAGAGTCTGTAACTTCTCCCTCACTGCGATCGCCATCAATCGCTTTTAGAGCTGAGCGCTCTCGGTAAAACCCAATCAATGGCTCCGTTTCCTGGTGGTAAACTTCTAATCGGTGGCGAATGGTTTCTGGAGTATCGTCGGAGCGTTTGCGTCCATCTACTAGCCGAGCCATTAATACATCTTCTGGAACTTCCAAGTTGAGGACGCAATCCACTATTTGATTCAGCTCTCGTAAGAGTTCTTCCAAGAAAGAGGCTTGACTGACATTGCGGGGAAAACCATCTAAAATCCAGCCCTCTTTAGCATCCGGCTGATTTAATCGCTCGCGTATCAGATCGAGGAGCAGTTCATCGGGAACCAACTTACCCCGATCCATATATTCCTTAGCTTTTTGACCGAGAGGGGTTGCTTGAGCAACAGCACTCCGTAAAATATCACCGGTAGAAATGTGGGGGATGTTCAATTGCTCGGATAAGAGCTTTGCTTGAGTACCCTTTCCCGCCCCTGGAGGTCCTAAAAAGATTAATCTTGCCATTCGTTATTGGTTATTGATTATTAGTTATTGGTTGTTGATTATTAGTTAGCCCAAGAGTCTCAAGTAACTAACGACTAACAACCAACAACCAACACCGATCTACTGTTTGACCATGCCTTCGTATCGCTGGGAAATTACATAAGTCTGAATTTGTTTGGCTGTATCGATCGCAACACCCACCAAAATTAGCAAAGAGGTTGCTCCCAGACCTTTAAATGTTGTCACGCCGGTAGCGCTTTCAACTGCCGTTGGCACGACTGCGACTAACCCAAGGAAAATTGCTCCCAAGAACGTTAGCCGGTTCAACACCCGCTCTACATACTCGCTCGTTGTGCGTCCAGGTCGAATGCCGGGAATACTTGCCCCCATCTTCTTCAGATTCTGCGCCATATCCACTGGGTTAACAATGAGGGACGCATAGAAGTAGCTGAAGAACACGATTAAGATTAAATAGACTATGACATAAAACCATGGCGTTGGACCGTTGGGATTCAAGTAATTTGCGGCTTGAACCAAGGCTTGGTTAACCGATGCTAGAACTCCATTTCCCTTATGGTTAGCTGTAAACTGCGCCAGAGATGCTGGGACGATCAACACAGCCGAAGCAAAGATGATCGGCATCACACCGCCCTGGTTTAGCCTGAGTGGTAGATAGCTAGTCCGCTCTCGGTAGAGACGACGACCAACTTGGCGTCTTGCCGAGATAATGGGGATGCGGCGAGTTCCCTCCTGCACAAAGACAATCCCCACAATCATGACGAGGAAAACTAAAAGCAGGATCACCACCTTACCCACTGTTTCTCGACCACCCGTCTGAGCCAACTCAATAGTTTGCCCTAAGGTGCGTGGCAGAACCGCAACAATATTGACGAAAATCAACAATGAAGCTCCATTGCCAATTCCACGTTCGGTGACCAGTTCTGACAGCCACATGACAAACATAGAGCCTGCGCTTAGGGCCAGCACGACTTCAGCAATAAATAGCGGTCCAGGTGCGGTTGCGTAGCGTTGTACCCATAAAGAAATGCCAACACTTTGAATAATTGCCCAACCCAACGATACATAACGGGTAATTTGGGAAATTTTTCGTCTCCCCGCTTCTCCTTCATTCTTCTGCAAGTTTTCTAAAGAAGGAATTGCCGCCGTTAGCAGTTGCAGGATGATCGAAGCATTAATATAGGGCAAAATTCCTAAAGCAAAAATCCCCAACGCGGAAAGACCGCCTCCGGAGAAAATATCTAAAAAACCAATGACCGGGCTGTTCTGAAGATCGGCAGCGAACCGTGCCCGATCGATTCCCGGTATAGGCAAAAAGACTCCCAGACGAGCCAGTATGAGCAGACCAATGGTCACCAGCAGCCGACCTCTAAGGCCAGCCGCTTGAGCCATCTGCATAAATGTTTCTTGAGCGGTTGGGGCTTTATCTCGACTGACGACCATATAGGGCTACCTCTTCAGGATACGGGAACGAGGCAAGCGCGCCTGTATTCAGGCGCAAGTCATCTGTTACGAGCCTCGATGACTTCACAGCTACCACCAGCTGCCTCAATTTTGTTGCGAGCACCAGCCGTGAAAGCAGCGGCTTTGACATTGAGCGACACATTCAACTCCCCGTCGCCGAGAATTTTCAACGGTCCATCATTCGTGGTGACGATACCTACGTCTAGTAACGAGGTGAGAGTCACTTCCGTGTTGGCAGGGAGCGATGCTAACTTGCCTACGTTAATCGTAGTGTAATGTTTAGGATTGATGATGGTAAAGTGCTTTAACTTGGGCAGACGCCGATACAATGGCATCTGACCTCCTTCAAATCCAGGTCGCGTACTCCGACCCGAACGCGATTTTTGTCCCCGC
The DNA here is from genome assembly GCA_036703075.1 of Chroococcales cyanobacterium. Lineage (GTDB taxonomy): Bacteria > Cyanobacteriota > Cyanobacteriia > Cyanobacteriales > Coleofasciculaceae > DATNPC01. The sequence goes on along the minus strand of DATNPT010000500.1, from coordinate 20,644 downwards.
ATCCCAAAACCGCCACTAGCCCCTTGACCGGCACTGATGCCACGACCGATCCGGCGTTTGCGCTTTTTTGACCCTTTTTGGGGTACTGCATCATTAATTCTCATAATCTCTCGTTATGGGTTATCGGTTACTGGTTATGAGTTGTTTGTTATTGATTGTTAGTAAAAAATTAACAATAGCTAACAAACAACAAACAACACTATTAAGCGTAGAGATTCTCCACAGAAACACCCCGCTCCTCTGCGACTTCTGAAAAAGTACGCAAACCATCCAGAGCATTGATCGCAGCTCTGGCATTGTTGAGGGGATTGTTGGAGCCTAACTGCTTAGCCAAAATATTGCGGACCCCAGCTAACTCCAGTACGGTACGCACAGCACCACCAGCAATTACACCCGTACCGGGGGCAGCCGGTCGCATCATCACCTTGGCACCAACCGCTGCTCCATTAGAGGGATGAGGGATAGAATTTGACTTAGTGAGGGGAACATCAATCAATTGCTTTTTAGCATCAACGACTCCCTTACGGACAGCACCAATGACATCACTAGCTTTGCCGACGCCTACACCAACTTGACCGCGCTCGTTGCCAACAACAACGATCGCACGGAAGCTTAATTTTTTGCCGCCCTTGACCACCTTACTAACACGACGGATTTGAATCACCCGCTCTTGCCAAGTGCTTTCTTTTTCTTTTGTGCGGCTACTTTTTCGACGAGTTGCCATAATGATTGTGAGTTGTGAGAGGTTAATAGTTAGTTTGAGCTAACTTCTAATCGCCAGCCGTCATCGCGGACGAAGGCTTAGAAGTCGAGTCCACCTTCGCGAGCCGCATCAGCTAGGGCTTTAATTCGACCATGGTAAAGGTTACCACCTCGGTCGAAGACAACCTGTTTAATGCCCTTGGCAATTGCTCGCTCGGCAATTAACTTGCCAACAGCCGTTGAGGCTTCACAGGTTGCGCCAGAGGCTAGCTGCGATTTTAGGGTGGGTTCCAAGGTGGATGCCGCCGCTAGCGTCTGTTGGATCTCGTCGTCAATCACCTGTACATAGATATGCTCATTGGAGCGAAAGACGGACAGTCTGGGTCGTTCGGCTGTGCCGTTTACTTTTCGGCGCACTCGCCGATGCCTGCGCCGTACTGATTCTTTACGAGTAAGTTTCATATTTACTTCTTACCTGCCTTACCTGCTTTACCAGCTTTACGTCTGATTACTTCACCGGCATAGGCAATGCCTTTGCCTTTGTAGGGTTCAGGTGGGCGGACAGCGCGAATTTTAGCGGCTGTGTTACCCACAGCTTCTTTATTAATCCCACTAACAATTACGTTGGTATTGTTTTCAACAGCTACCTGAATTCCATCCGGAGGAACAATTTCAACAGGCTTGCTGTAACCCACATTCAAAATTAGGTTGCGACCCTGAACTTGAGCTCGATAACCAACGCCACTAATTTGCAGGCGTTTTTCAAACCCCTTCGATACTCCCTCAACCATGTTGGCGACTAACGTTCGAGACAATCCATGACGCTGACGAGCGACTCTAGATTCATCTCGCCTAACAACCTGTAGGCTATCGCCCTCTTGCTCGACGATCACTTGTTCCGGCAAAACCCGGTCAAGTTCTCCTTTTGGACCTTTTACAGCAACGTGTTGTCCTTCAATCGTTACGGTTACTTTATTAGGAATAGGTATCGGGCGCTTGCCAATACGTGACATGACTTCATCCTCCCAGAGAATCCTCAACTTCAGAATGCTACAGTTCAAACATGATATAGAAAATTATTCTGACTCGGGGACTCTTACCACACGTAGCATAGTACCTCGCCACCAATTCCCTGACGCCGCGCTTCTCGGTCTGTCATGATACCGCTGGATGTTGAGATAATGGCAATGCCAATGCCACCGAGCACTCTTGGTAATTCCTTGCTGTTGGAGTAAACCCGCAAACCTGGTTTACTCACGCGCTTCATCGCTCTGATAATAGGTTGGCGGTTTTTACCCTTATATTTCAGGGAAACTACTAGGTATTTTTTAACGCCTTCCTCTGTCTCTTCAAAATCTGCAATAAAGCCTTCGTCTTTCAAGACCTTGGCAATACTGCGAGTCATTTTGGTTGCTGGTACATTTGTTGTTTGATGCTTGACCATGCACGCATTGCGAATGCGCGTCAGCATATCTGCAATTGTGTCGTTTGCCGCCATTAGTTCCTTCCTGTACTTACAGCCTCAACTCTCCCGGAAAGGCATCCCAAACTCTTTGAGTAAGGCACGCCCTTCTTCGTCCGTATTCGCTGTTGTGATAATTGAAATATCCATGCCTCGAATTTGATCGATGCTGTCGTAGTCTACTTCGGGAAATATTAATTGTTCGCGAATTCCGAGCGTATAGTTGCCATGACCATCGAAGCTTTTAGGGCTGACGCCTCGAAAATCCCGAATTCTTGGAAGCGCTAAATTAATCAGTCGATCAAGAAACGAGTACATGCGATCGGAGCGCAACGTCACCATGACTCCAACCGGCATCCCTTGGCGAAGCTTAAAACCAGCGATCGCTTTTTTGGCTCGCGTTACTACTGGTTTTTGCCCCGCGATCGTTGCAATTTCATTTAAGGACGACTCTAATGCCTTAGCATTTTGAGATGCCTCTCCCAATCCTCGATTCACACTAATTTTTACTAACTTCGGCACCTGATGAATATTGCTATAGCCGAATTGTTCTTTGAGTTTGGGGACTATTGTTTCCTGATAGACGGTTTTCAATCGTACTGTCATAGTTTTTTCCTTCTCAACCCTGGGCTTTGTCAGGGAGTAGCACGTTAATTATTCGCGATTGGTTATTTATTAGGAGTTAGAGGCAAATAACCAACACCAAATAACAACTTAATCAATGATTTCTCCGGTTTTCTTGAGCATTCTCACCTTACGTCCATCTTCAGTAAAGGTGTAACAGACACGACTGGCAACCTTCTGTTTATTGGAGTAAAGCATAACGTTGGAGCTGTGGATAGGAGCCTCAAACGTAACAATTTGACCGCTTTCTCCTTCTTGCTGAGGCTTGACGTGCTTAGTTTTCACGTTAATGCCTTTGACAATTACCTCACTATTTTTGGGTATAGCCCGGACAATTTCTCCAACTTTGCCTTTGTCTTTACCGGTAATTACCTGAACGGTATCACCTTTCTTGACGTGCATTTTGTAGATGACGGGAGTCTTTTTTGCCCTCTTTTTACTTGCCATCAGATTACCTCCGGAGCCAGGGAAACAATTTTTGTAAAGTTTTTATCGCGCAGTTCCCGTGCTACAGGGCCAAAAACGCGGGTTCCTCTAGGATTGCCGTCTGCGTTGATGATCACGGCAGCATTATCATCAAACCGAATACTCATACCGCTGTCCCGGCGCAATCCTTTCTTCGTGCGAACGATCACGGCTCGTACAACGTCGGATTTTTTCACAGCCATATTTGGTATGGCATCTTTTACGACAGCAATGATAACGTCACCCACACCCCCATAGCGGCGGTTTCCAGCCCCTAAGACGCGGATACACATGAGTTTACGGGCACCACTGTTGTCAGCTACATTCAGATAAGTCTCTTGTTGAATCATAGTCAGCTCTCCTTAAGTCGTTAGTTGTTAGTTGTTGGTTAGAGCGTTGTTAGTTCTCCAAAACTAAAAACTAACAACAACTTTTTAAGCTTGAGCGGTACGGTTGAGGATTTCGGCAACTATCCAGCGTTTGGTTCGACTTAAGGGGCGTGTTTCTCGAATTCGGACGCGATCGCCCTCTTTACACTGGTTTTCCTCATCGTGAGCTTTGTACCGCTTCGTTTGCACGACAATCTTGCCGTATTTGGGGTGAGGAGAGCGGTTTTCAATCGCGACCACGACCGTTTTGTCCATTTTGTCGCTGACAACTAGACCCACTCGTTCTTTAACAGCCATTGATGTTTATTCCTCTTGTGTATCGGTTTGAGGGGGTTGCGTAGTAGCTTGGGTGGCGGCAAGTTGGCGTTCTCGTTCTACGGTCATCAGTTGACCAATCCGGTGCCGAACATGCTTGAACTGATGTGGTTTTTCCAACCGTCGGGTTGCCTGTTGCAGCCGCAACTGGAACAGTTCGCGCTTCGCCGCTAAGATGGCATCAGCCAGCTCGCCATCGCTTAGGTTTCTTGCGTCTTCGATCTTGGGCAGAGGCATAACTTATACCTGCTCCTCTTCACGACTAATAAACTTGGTTTTAATCGGTAGCTTGTTGGCCGCCAAACGCATTGCTTCGCGGGCTGTAGCTTCCGGAACCCCGGCAATCTCAAAGAGAATGCGACCGGGCTTAACGACAGCAACCCAAAACTCTGGTGAACCTTTACCAGAACCCATCCGGGTTTCTGCTGGGCGCATGGTCACGGGTTTATCCGGGAAAATCCGAATCCAGATTTTGCCACCCCTACGGATATAGCGGGTCATCGCACGACGGCTTGCTTCAATTTGACGAGAGGTAATCCAGGCTGGTTCTGTCGCTTGCAGGGCAAAGTCGCCGAAGTTCAGGGTATTGCCACGAGTGGCTAGACCCGTCATCCGCCCCCGTTGCTGTTTACGGAATTTTGTTCTTCTAGGACTTAACATGGTTCGTTGTTTGTTGTTTGTTGTTTGTTGTCTGTTGTTTGTTAGGAGATGACCAATAACTAACAACCAACAACTAACTATTCGGAGCGGTCTTCAAACTGCTGGCGTCGTCGTTGTTGACGACGACGGGGTTGAGCCGCGTTCTGGGTAGGCTGTTCTTCTTGACCGGGAATAATTTCACCTTTGAAGACCCAGACTTTAACGCCTAGAATCCCGTAAATGGTTCGAGCTGTGCGGTAGGCGTAGTCAATATCTGCTCGAAGAGTATGTAATGGCACTCTTCCTTCACGAGTCCATTCAGTGCGCGCGATTTCTGCTCCGTTTAACCGACCGCTCACCTGAATTTTAATTCCTTGTACATCAGCCCGTTGAGCGCGTTGAATAGCTTGACGAACGACGCGTCGGAAGGAAACTCTTCGTTCTAGCTGCTGGGCGATATACTCAGCAATCAGTTCTGCGTCTGCATCGACTCTGGCTACTTCAATCACGTTAATACGAATCTGGCGATTGCTGCCTAATTCTTCTTGAAGACCAGTGCGTAAGTTCTCAATCCCGCTGCCCCCACGACCTACGACCACACCCGGTCTAGCCGTATGGATCTCTAAGTCAATTTGATCGGCTTTGCGTTCGATCCGAATTTGAGAAATTCCCGCATTATTCAGGGTTTTCTCAACATACTGGCGAATTTTGCGATCTTCTTGTAAAACTTCTGGGTAACGTTTGGTGTCTGCAAACCAGCGAGACCGATGTTCTTGAGTAATGCCCAGTCGAAAACCGATTGGATTAATTTTTTGTCCCACGAATCCTTACCTTGTAAAAATGCTAAGTGTCACCACAACTTAAGTTTTTATCTCGTGACTCAAGCCGACTTATCCGCATTAACTTGAGGAGCAACAGCCACGGTGATGTGACACGTTGGCTTGCGAATTTGGTAGGCGCGACCCTGTGCTCTAGGGCGAAAGCGCTTTAAGGTGGGTCCCATATCGGCATAGGCGGTGGACACGACCAAGGTGGCAGGGTCAAGACCCGCGTTATGCTCGGCATTGGCCACAGCGGAGCGTAGGACGTTAAGTATGGGTTCGCAAGCGCGATAAGGCATAAATTCTAGGATAATCAGGGCTTCCCGGTAGGAGCGGCCCCGAATTTGGTCGAGCACTCGCCTCACTTTATGGGGAGACATGCGGATATAGCGGGCGATCGCTTTTGTTTCTGCTGTAGTATCTATTGCCATAGTTTTCAATGCTTTTAAAAATTCAAGCGTTTATCGATCGCTTACCCTTTCTAACGACCAGCTCGGCGATCGCCTTTGGCATGTCCCCGGAAGGTTCGCGTTGGGGCAAACTCGCCGAGCTTATGTCCTACCATTTGCTCGTTCACAAAAATCGGTACGTGCGTCCGTCCGTTGTGAACCGCGATGGTGTGACCCACCATTTGAGGGAGAACTGTCGAAGCGCGGGACCAGGTTTTGATTACCTGCTTTTCCCCTCTAGCATTTAGAGCTTCAATTTTGCTGAGAAGAGTGTCAGCAACGAAAGGACCTTTTTTTAAAGAACGACCCATAGTACAGTTACTTACTTGTTGGTTGGTGGTGATAGGTTGTCGGTTATTTGTTATCGCTTGGCAAGCCAAGTACTCCGAACAAACAACCAACAACAGAGAACTAATCCTATGACTGCCGGCCGCCCCGTCCTCGCTTCGAGGTTTTCCGCCGACGCCGAACAATGAGAGCAGAGCTTTGCTTTTTGCGCTTGCGAGTTTTGGCTCCTAACGCTGGCTTACCCCATGGGGTCACTGGACCCGAACGTCCAATCGGCGCTCTTCCCTCACCCCCACCATGTGGGTGATCCACAGGGTTCATGACACTTCCTCTGACCTTGGGACGACGACCCAATCGACGACTGCGACCGGCTTTACCCAAACTCAAGTTGCGATCGTCAATGTTGCCAACTTGTCCAATTGTCGCGTAGCACTCGCGGCGTACCATGCGAACTTCAGTCGAAGGCAGCTTTAGAGTGACATAGTTGCCTTCTTTCGCTACGACTTGGGCTGTTGCACCGGCAGCACGGACGATTTGACCTCCCCGTCCAGGGGTCAGTTCGATATTGTGAACGCTCGTTCCTAAGGGGATGTTGCTCAAGGGTAAAGCGTTACCCGTTTCAATTGGAGCCTCAGGACCAGATACAACGGATGTACCCACGGCTAACCCAGCAGGATGCAGAATATAGCGCTTTTCCCCGTCTCGATAGTAAAGCAGTGCAATCCTAGCGTTGCGGTTGGGGTCGTACTCGATCGCTACCACTTTAGCTGGAACATTGTGCTTGTCGCGGCGAAAGTCGATGACGCGATACAATCGCTTGTGTCCGCCTCCACGACGCCGACTGGTGATAATGCCGCGATTATTACGACCCTTGGAACGATGCTTGAACTTAACTAGCGATTTTTCCGGCTCACTCTTCGTAATCTCAGCAAAATCTGAGACCGTACCCTGACGAGTACCTGGAGTGTATGGCCGATAAGAACGGATGCCCATAGTTAAAGTTGCAGGTTATATAGTTGAAGGTTACAAGGTGATGTACAAGGGGAGTTACAAAGGGTTGCAGGCTGAAGGCTCTAGTTGTCAACCTTCAACAATTCGATACTTTAAACTTCAGGAAATAGCGTAATTGAGTCCCCATCGGCTAAGGTCACGATCGCCCGCTTATACTGGGGCTTGTAACCCACAAATCTACCAACTCGACGCTTTTTCCGGGGTGGGCGTAGGGTATTGACACCTGTTACCTTGACCTCGAACAGGCTTTCAATTGCGGCTTTAATTTCAGGCTTGGTTGCTTTTTTCACCACTTCAAAGACGTACTTGTTCTGCTCCAATAGCAGGGTCGCCTTCTCGGTGACAATGGGACGAAGCACCAAGTCTGCAAGCTCGCGGGGGTTATACTCCGTCACTGTAAACCTCCTGAATTTTTGCAAGGGCGGTATTCGTGGTCACAATTTTGTCGGCGTTTAGCACATCAAAGACATTCAAGCCTGTTGCGCTAATGATTTTGAGAGTAGAGATATTGCGTGCTGACAAATAAACCGTTTCTTCAATCTGGGGCAGAATGAGGAGAACTTTCTCTTCAGCCTGAACGCCCCAACGGGTGAGTGCCGCGATCATTTCCTTTGTCTTTGGCTGAGGCAGTTGCTCGGCAAAGTCCTCTACCACAATTAAATCTTCAGCTCGACTCTGAAACGCCGTTCGTAGTGCCAATCTCCGCTCTTTGCGGTTCATTTTGATGTTGTAGTCTTTAGGCTTGGGTCCAAAGATTACACCGCCCCCACGCCATAGTGGAGAACGGTTTGAACCAGCGCGAGCGCGGCCTGTTCCTTTTTGCCGCCAAGGCTTGCGACCCCCACCACTGACTTCAGCACGAGTTTTTGTTGATGCCGTGCCTTGACGAGCATTCGTTAGTTGCCGAACCAATGCTCGGTGTACGACGTGAGCTGCCGTTTCTTCTTTTGCTACTCGCAAGTCTAGGGCCGCCTGTCCGACCTCTTCGCCTTGCCAGTTTCGCACCACACAATTAACCATATTCTTAGCCCTTAGTCATTAGTCTTTCGTCAGTTGTCCTTTTTGTTCATGGCACTAGAATTCGTCATTCATCAGTACGAACTATCAGCAACACCATGAATCGTGACTAACGTCCTACCTTGTTGGTTGGCGAAATACTCAAAAGTGCTCCTGGCTTACCAGGGACTGCACCTTTAATTAACAGTAAATTGCGCTCTGTATCGACTCTCACCACCTGAAGCTTGCGAATCGTGACTCGCGTGCCTCCCAAACGCCCTGCCATTCTTTTGCCAGGAAAAGTGCGACCCGGTGTGGTTCCTGCACCAGTGGAACCGGGTAGGCGGTGGTTTTTGGAACCATGTGCCATAGGTCCCCGCTTGAAGTTATGACGCTTCTGATAACCAGCAAAGCCGCGACCGATACTCGTTCCAGCGACATCAACAATTTCACCGGCACTGAACAGATCTGCACCCACTGATTGGCCCAGCTCAAATGAACTAGTGTCATTTAAGCGATATTCGCGAAGGTGGCGGAGCGGCGGAGCGCTTGATTTGGACAAGTGTCCCAACTCTGGTTTGTTCAGAGCCTTGGGCTTAACTTCCTGATAACCCAGTTGAATGGCTGCGTAACCATCCGTCTGCTTGGTTTTAATTTGTGTCACAGTGCATGGACCAGCTTGAACGACGGTGACAGGAATGGCTCTTCCTTCTTCATCGAAGACTTGGGTCATGCCAAGTTTAGTGCCGAGGATGCCGACAGACACGGTTTTCTCCTTCTTTAGACGTTACAGCAAAGTAGAACTAGCGGTATGAGAGCGAATCCGCGTCTACCCCGCAAACTTTGTTATCTTGACTTTTTAGATAGAAACTCCCCTTTTAGGCGAGGAGCTTCGCCTTTTAATAGCCTTTCTAAGACTTATAAACAGCCAGATCTTAATGAACCGTTTTTACACAGGTTAGTACTGGCTAACTACGTTGCCTTGTGCCATTAGGACTTAAGGCTTAAACCCCTCAGTATCCTAATGAGGCGAAAGTGTAAGTCAAGTACTGATGAGTCAGAAGCTGCCTAGTCAAGTAACCTGAGCTTGGCTTTCACCTGCTGACAGCTATTGGCTTCGCCTCTTTGAGGCTTGCAACTTTCCCACTACTAAAGACTTTTCAGTCTTGAACCGTTGGTTCAACCAGCAGGAATCACCTGACACCCGTTGCCTAGTAGGCAACCGTCATTTGACCACAATCGTATACTATAAATGATTTATTTACATTTGTCTACTTAGTGGTTTTTTTGATGAACGGTTGATGTGCATTTGATTCGGGCGTAATGCCCCATCCTTTATAATAATCTACAAACGGTAATTAACAAAACTTAAGGCGGAATAGGAGGTAGAGATGGGACTGATCGCGACTGGCAGTTCATTCATCCGCAAATTGGAAGATTCGGGAGCATTAGCAGTGTATGTTCCCTTGGAGGGGGGATTTGAGGGGCGTTATCGGCGACGGTTGCGGGCAGCAGGTTACACTACGTTAAATATTAATGCCAGAGGATTGGGCGATCCAGCCGCTTATCTCACTGGCGTTCATGGCGTTCGACCTCCTCACTTAGGTAAAAAAGAGATTCGGGTTTATTACGTGCCGCCGATTGTGACCTATCAATTAGAGCAGTTACCTCCTAAGTCAAAAGGATTGGTACTGTGGCTGATCGATGGCGCAATTTTGTCTCGCCAGGAAGTTGAGTATTTAACCACTCTGCCTCAGCAGGAACCCCGTGTAAAAATAGTGGTAGAAATGGGAGGCGATCGCGCCTTTCGCTGGACACCCCTTAAAGAGGCGTTGACCGCACCAGCAGCTATAGGGGGTCGCTAACTAGTATCAATTAGCTACTGGCTAGTAGTAGATATCTATAGAACAGGTTACAGAGTGTAAGCTTATCTCCCTCAAATCCCATAGCTCAGGCTCTTGATTTTGATACCCTTGAAAGATACTGAGCAGATTTGGGGGACTTTTTCATGCTGGGACAGCGTGACTATACGTTAATTGTTGACAAAAGCGGCAGCATGTCAATTAGAGATCAAGTTGGCGATAAAAGCCGCTGGGTTGTCATGCAGGAGTCTACCCTTGCCTTAGCCAGTAAATGCGAAGAACTCGATCCCGATGGCATTACTGTTTATTTGTTTTCTGGTCGCTTCAAACGTTACGACAACGTGACCGCCACTAAAGTTGCACAAATCTTTCAGGAAAATGAACCTTCGGGTCGTACCGACTTAGCAGGCGTTCTTCAAGATGCGCTCAACAGTTACTTTCAGCGCAAAGCGGCTCGTCAGACTAAAGAGAATGGAGAAACCATCTTAGTTGTGACAGATGGGGAACCAGACGACCGAAAAGCTGTTATGAAGGTTATCATCGAAGCCTCACGGCGGATAGAGCGCGATGAAGAGTTAGCGATTTCCTTTATTCAAGTTGGAACGGACGCTCAAGCGACTAAGTTTCTCAAAGTGTTGGACGATGAACTGCAAGGTGCCGGTGCTAAGTTTGACATCGTAGACACGGTGACGATCGATGATATGGAGGACATGACCTTGACGGAAGTGCTGCTCAATGCAATCAGCGACTAGATCGGATGCCGCAAAAGCGATCGATCGCGCAATGAACAATCAAGCGTCTTTCCTCTAGACCACCAGTCTTTACCCTCTTAGCCTCTATTATTTAACTTAATCTAAGCACCTTAATCCAAGAGGCTCCCCATGCTGAACAACCGCGACTACACATTAATCGTCGATTGCAGTGGTAGCATGTCTACCCCAGACCAACTGGAGGGGACAAGCCGATGGACTTTTTTGAAGGAAAGTACGTTAGCCTTAGCGAGAAAGTGCGAAGAACTCGATTCAGACGGAATTACGGTCTATGTATTTTCCAACCACTTTAACCGCTACGAACACGTAACTTCCAGTCAAGTCGAGCAAATTTTTCAGGAAAATGAACCGCAAGGCGGCACGAACTTAACTAGCGTTCTGCAAGATGCCATTAACCACTACTTTCAACGCAAAGCGGCTGGTCAAACGAAGGCTAATGGAGAGACAATTATAGTAGTTACGGATGGGGAGCCAGACGATCGCATGGGTGTAGCTGACGCGATTGTGAATGCTTCTCGGCGGATAGAGCGGGATGAAGAACTCGCAATTTTGTTTATTCAAGTAGGGTCCGAGCCGAAAGTTACCAAAGCGCTCAGGTCGTTGGACGAGCAATTGATTGGGATTGGTGCCAAGTTTGACCTTGTAGACACCATCACCTTTGAGGACATGGAGGATATGACACTGACAGACGTTTTACTTAATGCCATTGTTGATTAAGAGAATCTGTTAAGTGGGGGTCAACGATATGGAATCAATCGATGATTTATTAGCGCAAGTTAAAGCTGAATATCAAGAACAGAATCCCGGAGTAAAACCGAAAAAACAGCCTTTGGTTCCGGAGACAGAGATTCAATCGCCTCCACCAATGTTCCCAACCTATCAATCTCCCTCTCCCTGTGTACCGAAAACTACGGTTTCATTGGCTGAGGATAGCTTATTAGCAGAGGTTCGCGCTGAATTTGAAGAACAAGAGCGAACCGAGGAACTGAAAAGACAGCAGCAGCTTCGAGAAGAACAACTCCGCCAGGAACAACAACTTCGAGAAGAACAACTCCGAGCAGAGCAAAGACGGCGAAGAAGACGAGAAGCCCTAGCTCGCGAAGCAACTGAGTGGTTAAAGAAATTAAATCCTCGTTCGGAAGAAGGTCTGTGGTTTGAAGAGTTTTCCTATTCCTATCCTTCTAAATTAGAAGCTGCGATTGATTATCTGGAAGCCTTACGAGAAACTCAGCGCCAAAGTGGTTTCTGAACTCTACAACACATTGACCTAGCTAGGAACTATCCCCAGTTTGGATGGGGATAGGATTATCGTATTAGTGACGATCGCTTCTTTGGTAAGTCACAATTAGCGGTATTCCCTGGAACAACTTACCACAATTGCTGCCGGACTCTACTCGTTTTTGGGTTCGCGGCTCCACTCATGTAAGTGTTGCCATCACGCCAACAATCTGACTGTTGAGGCTCTTATGCGATCGCTCCTATGTTACTACCATTGTTAAACCGCATTATTTCCCAAAACGTTAGTCAGAGACTGAGGGCTGCAAGCAACATATACTGGCTACCTTGTCTAGCTGCCTCATCAGCCGTCGTCACGGTTTTAGCGATCGTTTATATCCTCAACGCCTCAGAGCAAAAACGGTTCCAGCAGCAAAATCGCACTTATGTTTTGAGTCAATTGAGTGCCACGAGAGCGAAGCTGGAAGGAACGCTGAACCAGAAACTTTTTGTCACGCAAGGTTTAGTCGCTTACATTTCAGCGATTAATCCAAACCTAAACCAGAAAGAATTTGAAAGCCTCGCCAGAGTTATCTTGGCGCAGCAACCCACCATCAAGGGCATAGGTCTGTACAAAGATAACGTTATCACTCATATTTATCCACTCAAAGGCAGTGAAAAAGCGATCGGGTTTAACCCGATGAAAATTCCCGCAGAACGCCAAGCGTTTCAAAAAGCTATTGATACGAGAAGCACGGTTGTTGCAGGGCCAGTAGCTGCGGTTGACACGGGGAAACCAGCGTTCATCAGCCGCACGCCAATTTTTTTAACTCCTCCGAATGCACCCCCTCAAAGTGGTGCTTACTGGGGTATGGCAGCCATTGGTTTCGACCAAAATCCTCTACTGCAAGAGGTAGGACTGCTCAACCCTAGCGCTCAATTGCAGTATGCTATTCGGGGTAAAGATGCGTTGGGAGCAAAGGGAGACGTATTTTTTGGCGATGCGACTATTTTTACGCGATCGCCAGTGGTTTTGGATGTCAGATTACCTTATGGTTCTTGGCAGCTAGCCGCAATTCCAGCAGGAGGCTGGCCTAGGTATGCGCCCAATACGGCATGGTTGTGGACGGGTGGTGGATTATTAGCACTCCTCACGGGTGGCTTGATTTTTATCCTGGTTAGCGCCCCAACGCGACTCCAACAAGCAGTTGAACGAGCAACAGAAGCCCTACGCAATAGCGAAGAGGCTCTCAAACAGGCTAATGCCGACTTGCAGCGTTTGAATGAACTCAAGGATGAGTTTTTAGCCAATACGTCCCACGAACTACGTACCCCACTCAACGGCATGATTGGCATTGCCGAGTCGATGATTAATGGTGCCACGGGTGCGCTATCCCAACTGCAACAAAAAAACTTGTTATTGATTGTCCAAAGCGGACACCGACTCGCCAACTTAGTCAACGATATTCTCGACTTTTCCAAACTGCGACACAAAACGATGGAACTGCAACTCAACGCAGTAGGCATGCGAGAAATTGTTGAAGTGGTTCTTACTCTCAGCCAGCCCCTGACTAGAAACAAAGAGTTGCAGCTAATTAACGCCATTCCCCCCGATCTTCCGCCAGCCCAAGCTGATGAGAACCGCCTGCAACAGATTTTATACAACTTGGTCGGGAATGCGATTAAATTTAGCGATCGCGGCATTGTCGAAATCTCAGCCGCATTAGTTAGTCATCCCTCGTCAAGAGCAACGGAGAACGAACAACTAACCATTGACAAGAAACAATTAGCAATTACTGTCTCTGATACTGGAATTGGTATCCCAGAAGATAAATTAGAGAGAATTTTTGAACCATTTGAACAAGGTGATGGTTCCACCGCGCGTGACTATGGTGGAACAGGTTTAGGTTTAGCTGTGACAAAACAGCTAGTGGAGTTGCAGGGCGGGACAATTCGGGTTGAGTCTGAAGTTGCCCAAGGTTCTCGATTTACCTTCACTCTACCCGTGGCACAAGAGCCACCGTCCATCCTCAATTGCCAGTCTGAATTCTTAAAAGCTGGGTTTCTCGAACAGTTGAGAGTTAGCACATTAAACGTTGACAGTTGGGAAGACAAACTACTAAGCGGGGATGCTTCCGATCGACAAGCTTTAACCTTAAATAATCCTCGACCTTCCAACGTACAACCCGCAACTTCTGCAAATCAAAACTTCAAAATCCTGATTGTAGATGACGAACCCGTGAATCTCCAGGTACTCATCAATCACCTAGCTTTAGAAGATTATGCCATTACCCAAGCTAACAATGGTCTAGAAGCATTAGCCATCATCGAGCAAGGTTTAAAACCCGATCTCGTCCTTCTGGATGTGATGATGCCTCGAATGACAGGTTATGAAGTGTGTAGAAAACTCCGCGAAACATTCCTGCTAAACGAACTGCCAGTCGTGCTATTGACGGCGAAAAATCAGGTTAACGATCTTGTCGAAGGATTAGCGGCTGGGGCGAACGATTATCTCACTAAACCCATCTCGAAAAATGAATTGCTGGCCAGAATTAGGACTCATCTGGAACTCGCCAATTTCAATATTGCTTACCGTCGCTTCGTTCCTTATGAATTTCTCCAATTATTAAACAAGGAGAGCATTATTGATGTCCGTCTAGGTGACCAAGTTCATCAGGAAATGTCAATTTTGTTTTCTGATATTCGAGACTTCACTACTCTGTCCGAGACGATGACACCGGAAGAAAATTTTAGATTTATCAATTCTTACCTGTGTCGCATGGAACCAGCGATCGTTGAATATCATGGGTTTATTGATAAATACATCGGTGATGCCATCATGGCTCTGTTTAGCGGCTGTGCCGACGATGCAGTTAATGCTGGGATTGCTATGCTACAACGCCTTGCAAATTATAATCAACATCGTGCAAAATCCGGCTATACACCGATAAAAATTGGAATCGGGATCAATACGGGTTCGTTGATGCTAGGAACAGTTGGTGGCACAAATCGAATGGATGGTACAGCAATTAGCGATGCGGTTAACTTAGCGTCTCGCTTGGAAACCCTAACGAAAACCTATGGGGTGTCGATGCTAATCTCTCAGCAAACCTTAGCTCGTTTAGATGACCCAACCCAGTATTGTATTCGCTTCATTGAACAAGTAAAAGTCAAGGGCAAATCAAAAGCAGTGGCAGTTTTTGAAGTGTTTGATGGAGACGATTTGGGCATTAAAGAGGTTAAGTTAGCCACAAAATCAATGTTTGAAGAAGGGTTGTTCCTGTACTACAAAGGTTCAAATCAGGCAGCGGTAGAACGATTCACAGAGGTCTTAAAGCTCAACCCCCAAGATACAGTAGCTCAACTGTATCTCGATCGCTGTCGATCGCAAGCTTCCTAGACTCAACCCGTGAAAGAATTGCCAAGCATGAGCGTTCATCGACAACCTCTAACATTGGGCAGATCTCGAATCAATTCCACTATGACTACCGAGATATCCC
This sequence comes from Chroococcales cyanobacterium, assembly GCA_036703075.1. Lineage (GTDB taxonomy): Bacteria > Cyanobacteriota > Cyanobacteriia > Cyanobacteriales > Coleofasciculaceae > DATNPC01. The sequence goes on along the minus strand of DATNPT010000500.1, from coordinate 5,136 downwards.
GCTAAATATATTGATTCTTGAGCCAGGTAGTAATACATTGACGGATGGCAGCGATCGTTGGTTTTGCTAAGAAACTACCGATAAGGACGTAAAAGCCAGGTAGGTAGCCCAGAGCTTGAAGTTAGCGTTAAAAATTCATCTATGTGTAACAAATAATTTTATTTTGTAAAGGTAAGTTCCTAGCTTGTTTCTCAATTATTTTTACAAGAAGTATCCCTTTACAATGCCATGAAACTTAAATTGCTCAATCTTTTAGGTGCTTCTATCGCCACTGTAGGACTGCTTGCTCCAATTCCAAATGCTTTGGCTAATAGCGTTGAGATCTCAACACCTCGAAGAGACGGCCAGTTTTGGAATAACGAGATCGAACCCAGGCAAGCGATCGCTAACGAGTGGGATCTCAATCAAAAACGACTAGAGCCAGAGCAAGCCCGCAACAGTAACCAAATTCCTATAGGAGTTGATTCGCAGATAACTCAGTCTAATTCAAAAAAGTTGGTAGAGAAGGCTGAGCGAGTGAGTAGCATCGCGGGAGGAATTGTTGTTACTTTCGTATTGATCGGCTACGTCTTGGATGAGCTGTTTTATCGAAAGCATCGAGTTTCGCGTGCGGCTATCCTCCTTCAGCAAATTGAAACTCTAGAGAAAATCTGGAAGATGCCGCCTCAGCATCGTTCAAAATGATTCAAAAGGCTGCAATCTTAATGCGAAGTTTGAGTCGTTGATTGAGGGAAAGTCCTTGAGGAAGGTTGGCGATACGTTTTTGGAGTCGGATAGGCTAGAGCTAAGGAACTCTATTGAGCTTGGGACGTGATTCCCTAATGGGAGGTTTTATGATGGAAGACCGTGACTATACGTTAATCATTGATAAAAGCGGCAGCATGTCAACTCCCGATCAATCGGGTGGGAAAAGCCGCTGGGACGCTGCACAGGAGTCTACGCTAGCACTAGCTAGGAAGTGCGAACAGTTCGACCCGGATGGGATTACCGTTTACCTGTTTTCCGGTCGATTTAAGCGCTACGACAACGTCACATCAAGCAAAGTTGCCCAAATCTTTCAAGAAAACGATCCGATGGGAACCACCAACCTGGCCGGTGTTCTTCAGGATGCTACCGATCACTACATTCGACGCAAGGCAGCGGGGCAGACGAAGCCCAATGGAGAAACAATATTAGTCATAACTGATGGAGAGCCAGACGATCGCAAAGCCGTCATGCGCGTAATTATTGAGGCATCGCGGCATATGGAACGAGATGAGGAACTGGCGATTTCGTTGATTCAAGTGGGTACTGATGCAACAGCTACTCGGTTTTTAAAGGCATTGGATGACGAGCTTCAAGGTGCTGGAGCGAAGTTTGATATCGTGGATACGATTAGTCTGGACGATATGGAGAATATGACGTTAGCTGAAGTGCTGCTCAGTGCGATTCAAGATTAAATCGATGATTTAGAGGCTAGCATCAGCTTTGGATGACTTCTTGCATAAATCCTAAAGAACTGAGCGATAAATCGTGTAGCGATGTACCTCAGTAGGACTGTTGCTAGAGGTTTGGCGATCGCATTTATTTTGGACTTACTAGCCAGGATAGACACAGCTCCCTATTCAAGCGGTAACCAGCGAACAATTATCTCCTGACCAACTGCTCACTGGTCACTGGTTACTAATGTTGAGCTATTGCCAAAATAAGCGATCGCGTTTGATTCTGTTTTAGCGAATAAGGAAGTTATGACTGTGCAAGACCGCGATTACACATTAATCATTGACAAAAGCGGTAGTATGTCCATCCCCGACCAAGCCGCTGGAAAAACTCGTTGGGAATCGGCTCAGGAATCGACTCTGGCATTGGCGAGAAAATGCGAGCAGTTTGACCCGGATGGAATTACACTTTATCTATTTTCCAGTCGCTTCAGACGTTACGACAACGTTACATCGGCTAAGGTGGCACAAGTCTTTCAAGAAAATGAACCCGTTGGGACTACAAACCTCGCTGCCGTGTTGAAAGACGCAACTGACGGCTATTTTCAGCGCAAAGCGGCGGGTCAAGCCAAGCCCAATGGAGAAACAATATTAGTCATCACCGATGGAGAGCCAGATGACCGCAAAGCCGTGATGGTAGCGATAGTGGAAGCATCGCGGCAGATGGAACGAGATGAAGAACTCGCCATTTCCATGATTCAAGTGGGTAGCGATTCAACGGCTACTCAGTTTCTCAAAGCGTTGGACGATCAGTTACAAGGTGTTGGAGCGAAGTTTGATATCTGCGATACCATCACGATTGACGACATGGCAGAGATGACCTTATCAGAAGTTCTGCTCAACGCGATCGGCGACTAGAGCTGAATCATTAACGAGTATTGCTGTTTTCGTGAATAAGGATAAAAAAAATTAAATACAGGCGAGGACGAAGCTCCTCGCTGTTTTTTCAAGCAAGCTAGTAACCATCAGAAGCACTACATATAGGGTGACACCTAAACTGACCCTTATATCTGGAGTACAGAGGTCAATCAGCTTGCGCTCGCGCCGCTTCAATCGCCGATCGATCATTCCACCTTAGCAATTTTCCTCAATCAAATCCTATAGTTTATCTCCCCATTTTTTTGGCAAAGCTTTAGCATATAAGGGTGACTGAGTTGTATTATCCCTTAAATTCTCTAAGGGAGGGTAACTGGTTTAAGCTGATCTGCGGAGCCAGCTTCCAAGACCTCCCTGCCGTCCGAAATCTCACCTTGGCTTACGCCGTTGCCGGTGCTGATTGCATTGATGTAGCAGCTGACCCGGCAGTCATTGCAGCGGCTAAAGACGCCTTAAGCGTCGCCGAGGAACTAGGTGAGGAAGCTCAAACGCGGGGATTTAGATTCAGCCACCGACCGTTACTGATGGTGAGCTTAAATGATGGAGAAGATCCGCATTTTCGCAAAGCCGAATTTAACCCATCTCTATGTCCAGCAGATTGCCCTCGTCCTTGCCAAACGATTTGCCCAGCACAAGCCATTGTTTTCCCCGATCCTGGCGTACTTCCGTCAGAGGATAGAGGAAGGGATTTCTGTGCGGGGGTAAGCTTTAAGCATAAAGACTCCCATTTCCAAATCGGTAATGCCCAAATTTCTCCAGCGAAACCAAATCCAGAATCTTTAGATGGTTTTGCTGGAGTCCTCGATCGACGCTGTTATGGTTGCGGTCGTTGTCTGCCGGTTTGCCCCAGTCAGCTAATTTATACGCGATCCTATGTATCGGCACCGGAAGCGATCGCACAGATCGTCCTACAAGATGGTGTAGACGCCCTGGAAATTCACACTCAAATAGGACATTTTACAGATTTCCAACGGCTCTGGAAAGCGATCGCCCCATGGATCGATAAGCTAAAACTCCTCGCAATTAGCTGTCCCGACGGTGAGGGTTTGATTGATTATCTGCGATCGCTTTACGACGCGATCGCTCCCTTACCTTGTCCCTTAGTGTGGCAAACGGATGGGCGTCCCATGAGCGGTGACATTGGTGCTGGTACCACTCGTGCTGCTGTCAAACTTTCCCAGAAAGTCCTAGCTGCTGGCTTGCCGGGATACGTCCAGCTAGCGGGCGGTACGAACGATAGCACTGTCAGAAAGCTGGATGCGGCTGGATTACTCAATAATTTGGCTAGGAAAAACCGCCATCTGCAATCTGAAATCCCGCCGTCAAAATCTTATGTAGCTGGTGTTGCTTACGGGAGTTACGCTCGTGTCTTACTCTTACCGATATTGGAAGAATTAGAACAAGGCAATGGGGAGGCGATCGATCCGAACTTGACAGTCCTAAAGAGCCCGTCGCTTAAACGATTAGAAGACGTACCCACTCTGCTGTGGCAAGCTGTGGCAAGCGCTCATGCCCTTGTGAAGCAGCTCAAGCCATCATCCGAAAATCTGCTGCAAGCCATACCCAACTTTCGCCCAACAGTTGAGTAAAAGAAGATTGAACGCTCAATTTACCCACCCAAAACAGCGATCGCTGTATTTGATACGAGCATATGGTGAATTCCCACGGTACCAATCTTGTAGACCAACAGCTCTCATCTCACCAAGAATCACCGGTTTTGGACGAAAACCTTACTACTGATAGGATGCACATTACAGACGACCTCCAGAAATTACTTGATATATTGCCAGAAGAAATTCGCTCGTTATTGGAGCAGCACCCTCAGCGGGACAATTTGATTGAAGTGGTCATGGATTTAGGCCGCTTCCCGGAGGTGCGCTTCCCCGGTACAGCAGAGGACCTGACTCAACAGGCCGTCACTCAGGAACAGCTGAACTACTGCGTCAGCCGAGTCGGACACTTCAGCGGTGACAATCGTGCCGGAATCGAGCGTACCCTACATCGAATTAGTGCTATTCGTAACCGTCCCGGTGAAATCATTGGTTTAACCTGCCGTGTTGGTCGAGCGATCTTTGGTACCATCGGCATGATTCGGGATTTGGTAGAAACGGGGCAGTCAATTTTGATGCTAGGGCGTCCCGGTGTCGGGAAAACCACAGCTCTCCGGGAAATTGCCAGAGTCTTGGCCGACGAGTTACACAAACGGGTTGTGATTATCGATACCTCCAATGAAATTGCTGGAGATGGAGACATTCCTCACCCAGCCATTGGCAGAGCCAGACGGATGCAAGTCGCCCGTCCAGAACTCCAGCATCAAGTGATGATTGAGGCGGTAGAAAACCACATGCCAGAAGTCATTGTGATTGATGAAATTGGCACAGAACTCGAAGCACAGGCGGCTCGAACCATTGCGGAACGAGGCGTCCAGCTCGTCGGTACGGCCCACGGCAATCGTATTGAAAACCTGATTAAAAACCCAACCCTATCTGACCTAGTGGGCGGTATCCAGGCGGTAACGCTGGGCGATGACGAAGCTCGGCGTCGGGGTTCCCAGAAAACTGTTCTGGAGCGTAAAGCACCTCCAACCTTTGAAATCGCGGTAGAAATGCTCGAACGCGAGCGCTGGGTCGTCCATGAGAGCGTCTCCGATACCGTTGATGATTTGCTGCGAGGTCGTCAGCCCAATCCGCAAGTCAGAACGGTGCATGAGAATGGGAAGGTAACGATTACCCGCGAATTTCCCAGCGCCCCCGTCGCCACGCCACCAGACAGAAGTTTGCTC
>DATNPT010000495.1:0-20624 GCA_036703075.1 Chroococcales cyanobacterium | reverse complement strand
ATTGTCTGCACCGACTACATGCGGGGGGAAGTAGAACGGGCCCTAGAAACGCCTTGGGACAAAATGGATGTGATCTATAACGGCGTCCGTCCCGAAAAGAAACACCGCACTCCGGAATTCGACCATTGGAGTTTCCGCTGTCGCTTTGCCGATGATGGGGAAAAAATCGTCTACTATGTCGGTCGGATGACCTACGAAAAGGGTGTTTCTGTATTGATCGATGCTGCACCGAAAGTGTTGAGGGAAATGCACGGCTATGCCAAGTTTGTGATTATCGGTGGCGGTAACACTGACCACTTAAAGCAGCAAGCTTGGGATTTGGGAATTGGTCATAAATGCTTTTTTACCGGCTTTATGTCCGATGCTGACTTGGATAAGTTTCAGACGGTTGCAGATTGTGCAGTTTTTCCCAGCCTCTACGAACCGTTTGGCATCGTTGCCCTAGAAAGTTTTGCGGCACGCGTGCCGGTGGTTGTCTCGGATACTGGAGGATTCCCAGAAGTGGTACGACATACCAAGACTGGCATTACCACTTTTACCAATAATCCTGATTCTCTCGCTTGGGGCATTCTGGAGGTGTTGAAAAACCCTGGCTATGCTCAGTGGTTAATTGATAATGCTTATGAGGATTTAGAACGCCGCTTCAGTTGGCTCAAAATTGCCAAGCAAACCGAGACGGTTTACGAGCAAGTCGTCAATGAGCGATCGCAAGTGGTTTGGCTGTAAGTTGTTGTTAGCAAGGGTGCTTGGTTGATGGATGGGTAGGAGGTAAGAGGTATGAAGAGAAAATCTTACAACCTCTTACCTGAAACTGATATTTCTAGATGTGTAAACTGAATTGCTAACTTGAAAATAAGACAGAGGGTAGAAGGCAGAAGGAATAAGAATTTTCATGCGTTCTGGTGTACGCCGTTCATGAGCGGCTACTTAGGTCTGCTGAACCACTACCATAATTGCTCCTCCGTTGGCGAGAAATATTAAGAAGTGCTGATAGGAGCAGTTCGTCAGAACGCCCCTACAGCATATTCATCAAACCAACTGACTAACGTTACAGGAAACTCCGGTAATTCTGTCGTGTTACTGTATTTAGTCTTGGATAAAGGGAGTATTGCACAACTGGTTGTCGATCGCAAGTCTCATAGATATCGCTACTGCAACTTGTTTCTTGCACCAAGCGTTGTGGGTTGTTAAAAAGTAGTGACGTTATTCAGTGCTTTTATGCTGGTAGCGATTAAATCTCTTCCCCGACTTTAGATGCTGGAAAATATTTCTCTATACCCTGCCCCACCAACAAACCTAGGACGCCAAATCCAATTCCTATTGCCATAATGCTCAACTCAACACTGCCGAAAATGGCAATATTGGGATTGATGAATGTTAAAACCAGTACGCAAGCTGCTGACAGACTACCCATGATTAACGACAATCTGACGCTCGTGCTGGAGAACATATAGCGTTCAGTTTGAGCCAGTAGGTAGGCGATAAAGGGAACCAGTACGGCGGATAGATAGACAGCATAAAATGATACGATTAAGCTGACTAGCGAACCACTGTCCTTCAATGCGATCGCTAAAGCCAAGAAAGCATTAGCTACAGCAATCAGCAGTTGGTTAATACGGGTTGCAGGTAGAATTCCAAAGTCTGAGATTGTCTTATCCTGTACCCGCAACACGCTGCTGCCAACACCCAAAGCTGGAACCAATAAAGACATCATTAGGACAACACCCAAAGGATTATCAGTCCCACCACCAATCCACAAGAGGATAAAAGGAATTATCTCTTTCCCATCAATACCAAGAGGTAAAATTCCAGCACGTTGGGCAGCTACCACCACAACCGCAGGTAATAAGGCAAGCCACATCAGCAAAATAGCCGCTAACACAGAACCGATATAGACGTTCCGTATATTCTTTGCCTGGACAATAAATTGCTGGCACTTCATATCGATGAGAACCAGCAGAGTAGTAGACAGAGAAATACCCACAAAATCGGGTGGACTAACTAGTGCAACTGATGGAATAAACTCAAGAGGCGATCGCAAATAATCCGGCAACGCATGCAACACCCACAACGCGTACAGCAAAGCCAAGAAATTTAGTGCTAGCAACGCCTGAAATATCCAGCTAGCCTCCTCCACGGGTAGCAAGGAAATAATGGTAAATACGATCGCCAAACCCACCATACTGGGCAGTACAGGTATCCCCAAAACCTTGAGAACAAAAGCTCCAGAAATAATTTGAACGGCTTCGATGCCCAGCAGCGATGACCAAATCAACAATCCTACGATGACTTTGACTAAGTTTCCGTAGCGGTTCCCCAGCAATGTCCAGATCTGCTCGACTTGAGTCCAGTAAAATTTAGCTAGTCCTAAAGCCGCGATCGTACCCAAACTAATGGAGACGGCGTAGAGGCTACCAGCTAGACCGAAAGTTAGTGCTTTCTCAGCCGTTCCGAAGAGAAACCCCAAACCGTAATGTGCCGAAACCAACAAGACAGCTAGCGAGAAGGCGTCGAGTTTGCGATTTTCAGAAGCGTTCACACCCAATCCTCAGTCCACTCCTTGCCGATAATAGTTGCTTCATTCGATCTCGCGGAGTGCCTGAATATCACTTTCCATAATTTTGTCGATGTTGCGCGTAATTTTCTCAATATCCCAATCCCACCACTTAATCTCCAGCAGTTGCACTACCTCCGCATCGCTGAAACGCTGCTTAATTAAACGTGCTGGGTTGCCACCAACTACGGTGTAAGGTGAAACGTCCGTCGTTACAACTGATTTCGCTGCAATAACAGCACCATCCCCGATTCTAACTCCCGGCATGATGACGGCTTCGTAGCCAATCCAAACATCATTGCCAACAATCGTATCGCCTCGGTTGGGCAGGTCTATCAACTTGTCCATCGCCTTTTCCCAACCGTGTCCGAAGACGGGGAAAGGATAGGTGGAAATGCTGTCCAACTTGTGATTGGCACCGCTCATGATGAATTTGACATGGGTTGCGATCGCGCAGAACTTACCGATGATTAAGCGATCGCTCCCGTAATTGTAAAGGACGTTTCTTTCAAAACCTTCGGGGTCAACAGGGTCGTCGTAGTAAGAGTAATCGCCGACAATAATGTTCGGTGACGTAATGAAATTCTTGATAAAGCAAACCCGCCGATGGTCTGCCATCGGATAAGGTCGATTTGGATTTGGCCCGTTTTGTTCTGTCACTGTCTTTCCCCTCACGAATCATAGCCGTTAATCTGATATTGATTAAGCTGTTCCATAGTGCAGAAAATCTTGGGAAGAGAGGAGGAGTGGATGTCCGAAGTTGAACTCTTATCTGATGTCGGTGCTAACTACACTCATTTGCGCGACTTACTGGCACTTGGCAAGTGGCAACAAGCCGATGAAGAAACGCGACAAGCCATGCTCAAGGTTGCTGGCCGGGACAACGAAGGTTGGCTCAATGAGGATTCCATTCAGCAATTACCCTGCACTGACCTATGCACCGTTGACCAGCTTTGGGTTAAATACTCCCAGGGGCGCTTCGGCTTTAGCGTGCAAAAGCGCATTTATGAAGAGCTGGGAAGAGACTGGGAAAAAATGGGCGATTGCGTCGGGTGGCGTGTGGAACGAAGCTGGCTGAGCATAGAATCACTTATTTATACTGCCGATGCCCCCGTTGGTCATCTCCCTGGTGCTGGTGCCTGGGTCACGTCCCTAGTTTGGGGGTTGTGGTCGCGGAGTGCGGATTATTTTTATAATCGCGTGGATTTTTGCCAACTTTAAACCTTTCCCGTACAAAGATAGGCAACTTCTACAGCGCCTTCCTATGGTAGGGGCGCACCGACGTGCGCCCTGCATTGAACTTAAGTGCCACCCAAAATCATTTCAGAGCGATGTGCATGTAAGAGCTGAAATTCCACTGGATTGACTTGCTCCAGCATATGGACGAGATGTTCTGGTCGCAGCAGCGTTCCATCATTGCGACAACTGCCTATATAGCGTAGAACTGCTTGCTCAGACGAGGCATCGCCTTTTACCTCAACTAGTTCTAACTCAAACAAGCGATCGCGTAAATTCACCTGTTTTTTCTTCCCAGACTTCGTCGTTTGCTCCCACTCAATTACCTCATTACTTTTAACTGCTTCGACCCAATCCTTCCACTGTTGAGCAGACGTATCTTCTAGGGGCGTAAGGCTTTGCGCCTTTGCCACTGTAATCCTATATTCTGCTCGCTCTAACGATTGAGTGGCAGAAGGAGCCGCTAAATCGACCTGTTCAACCCGATACACCGGAATATCTGAAGGCAGTTGACATGCCAGTCGTTCCTTGAACTCTTCAACATCCATCTGGCGAGTGAGTTCAAAATCTACAATTTCACCTTCACTGGTTGCCCCTAATGGCAGAGCATTCGCGATCATAATTCGAGGCATCGGATGATAACCGCCCGTGTAAGCAATGGGCAACGAGGCTCGTCTTACAGCTCTGTCATACAATCTCACTAAATCCAGATGACTGACCAACGCCATATCACCTAGCTTGCCAAACCAAACCCTCATCCGTTGGACTTTTTCTGTATTGGGTCTAAAGTGACCCTCAAATTTTGGGATTGCAGGTGCCTCAATCACAATGTTGTGACCAAAATCTACACCACAGACACCACAGTGAGAACAGCCCTCAAACGAGCAGTCTGGAACTGTTGCGGCTTCTAATGCCCGTTGTAAGTCAGCAATCAGCCAGTTTTTATCAATTCCTGTATCGATATGATCCCAAGGCAAAGGAGCATCAAGGGAATTGTGGACTGTGGATTGGGGATTGTGAATTGTAGATTCTGATTCCTGAGTCCCGGCTCCCGACTCCTGACTCCTGACTCCTGACTCCTGAAAAACATTCCATTCGCCGTTCTCCACTTGGCGATACTTCCAAGTCAGGTCAGATTCTGCGATCGCTTTTTCCCAGGCGGCAAATGCCCGATCCAAATTATCAAACCAGGAATCCATTCCTGCACCGACTTCCCAAGCACGACGCACCACAGAAGACAGCCGCCTATCCCCGCGTCCGATGAAATCTTCCATTGCCGAAATCCGGACATCGGTAAAATTCGCCTTAACGCCCTTTAGACGGCGAAATTCACTCCGTAGCAACTCTTGCTTGCGAACAAACTCTGCCGTCGAAACCGAGTGCCACTGAAATGGGGTATGAGGCTTCGGCGTAAAGTTAGAAATGGTGATGTTAAAGTTGAGTGGCCTTCTCCGTGGTGCGCGGCACTCCTGCTGCAACCAACGCACAGTTTCAGCGATGCCTAGCACATCGACATCAGTCTCTCCAGGCAAGCCAATCATGAAGTAGAGCTTAATCTTATCCCAACCCTGTTCAAACGCTGTCTTAACACCTCTGAGTAGTTCTTCGTTGGTTAAGCCCTTGTTGACGATATCTCGCATGCGCTGTGTCCCGGCTTCTGGGGCAAAGGTTAAGCCACCTTGTCGCGTACCGCCAATGATATTGGCAATATTGTCATCAAATCGGTCTACGCGCTGACTGGGTAGGGAGAGGGAAATATTTTCATCCTTGAGGCGATTTTTAATTTCCATGCCGACGGCTGGCAGTGCCAGATAGTCGGAACAACTCAAGGACAACAGGGAAAATTCGTTATGTCCTGTTGCTCTCATTCCCTGCTCGATTGCCTCTACGACATCATCAGGTGCGACATCCCGTGCCGGACGAGTGAGCATTCCCGGTTGGCAGAATCGACAACCGCGAGTACAGCCCCTACGAATTTCCACAATTAAGCGATCGTGTACTGTTTGGACGTAGGGAACTAGACCAATGGAGTAAGCGGGTATTGGCGTTGCCACCCGCCGCAGAATTCGCTTTGGTACATCCGGATGACGAGGATGAACCGAACCATCCTCCGCCATCGCGTAAAATTGCGGCACGTAGACGCCTGGAATTTGCGCTAAATCGAGCAGCAAGTCTTCTCGAGTTAACTTCGCTGCCTTGCCTTCTTCCAGCACTAAGCCAATCTCTGGCAGCAGTTCTTCCCCATCTCCTAAAGCGATAAAGTCAAAGAAATCAGCGTAGGGTTCGGGATTTGAGGTTGCGGTTTGTCCCCCTGCAAAAATTAAGGGAATATCTGTGATATCTCTATCAGCTCGTTCTTTCCAGGTTAAGGGGATGCCAGCCAAGTCCAACATCTCCAAGATATTGGTGGCTCCCAGTTCGTAGCTGAGGCTAAAGCCTAAAATATCAAAGTCGGTTAGCGATCGCCGATTTTCAACAGCGAATAGAGGGGTCTTCGTTTCTCGGAGTTTTGCGGTTAAGTCCGGTGCGGGTAGATAGGCGCGATCGCACAGTTGTCTGGGCTGGGCATTCAAAATGTTGTAGAGAATAATATGACCCAAGTTAGATGCGCCAACTTCGTAGACTTCTGGATAGGTCAGCACCCAACGTACCTGCGCGGCATCCCACGGCTTGCGTACCGCCCCCAACTCGTTACCCAGGTAACGGGCTGGTCCAGAAATGTCTTTGGTCAGTATTTCTTCGACAGCGATCGCCATGATAATCTTCCCTGCTAGCTATTAAGTAGCTTAGCGAACCCTCAGCACCCATTCAGCTTCACTGGAGGTTTTTAAGGGCGAACACCGTCGCCTGAGGGAGTTAGTGAGTGTCCTTTAACCAAGGCAATCGCTTTCTTCGTAGCGATCTAGGACAAACCACTGATAGTCTTAGGCAAAGTCCTAGGCAATGAGCCGCACGGCGTGCGTAACCGAGCTAGATATTGTTTGACTAATTTGGTTTCAAGCGGCTAGACTCATGCTCGTTTCGAGGGTTGTCACAAAAGCATCGCAGCTGTCAAAAATTTCAAACGCACTGTCTAGCTGGGTCAGCTCAAAGATTATACGAATCGAAGGGGCTACCGAGCAGAGGCTAAAGCGCCGCTTCAGAGTTTGAGCCAGACTGAGCGCTGAAACTAACGCCATCAGTCCAGCACTGTCCAGCAGCTCTATCTGATTCATGTCAACCAGTACCACAGAATTTTGCTCTGATGCAACAGCTTTCGTTAACTGATGTTGAAACTCAGCTGCATTTGAAGCATTAATGTAGCCAGAGGGTTGAATAATAGTCAATTCTGAACTCAACAACGCATTTGCCATCGTTTAATCCTCACGTCTGAATAGTAGAAAAACTCAATCGAGAATGTTATCGAAGATAGTCTGTAACTTCTCGATTCAGCTACTCCCTTGGGTAAAGTTTGCGAAATCTTCATCCAAAAGTTCTACTTTGTTAAATTTTTCGTTAAAACTTTATTAAAAAAAGTGCTGATGTATACTGAATGACTTCCAGAAAGAGGATTAAATGCTGAATTGGAAAAATATAAAGCAAATGTAAGCCATTGATGATACTAATAAATTTACAAATTGACAAGTCCTTTTTGATTGAAATTGTCTCACATGTCTGACAGTTTTTGGTAACAGTATTACTTCTTTAAGAGAAAGAAGCACTTAATCGTTAGGCTAGTAGCCACGAAGATGCTGAACGAAAAGAATTGTACGCCCTAAGATAGAGGTATAACGCTCTGTACGATACGGTATAACGCTTTGACTCTGCGTCGCTAGTTCAATATTATGCCGCAGGCGAGAGTTGAAATTAGAATTACTTTTTCAGGGATAACAGTGATTTAGATCACTTGAGAAGGGGGATGTGCATCACTCTAGAGCGTTGGAATTCGGTCGAGAATTGCTAAGTACGGAGTTCTAAGCGTAATGAAGAGTGAACAGTACATACGTTATTCGTCAACTGGTAGAAAAAGCCCTTTATATTAGGAAACTAACTCCTGATATAGAGAATGCGATCAACTATGAACTGACTAGAGTGGGTCACATCTCAGATGTGGATTATGAAGCTCTTGAATTATTAATGTCTGAGATGGATGCTGGACGAATTCAGTTAGTTCCTAACATCTAACTAAAGCATACCCTTGCATGGAACAGGCGATCGCATAGTGCGCTAGGTTAGGAGACGGCTCTGGGCGAGCGAAATAATCTCAACTCCTGTCAGGAAGCTAGTAATGAAGTGGTACCTTGCAAAACGCGATCGCTAATTAGCGATCGCGTTTTGACGAAATGCTATTACAGGTAGTAGTGCAAGAAGGCAGAAGGCAAGAAAGCTTGTACACTAACCTTTTTCAACTTGCATAGTTATTTCTGCTACGCTGCACTAGTCAGTTGCTTCACTCACGGTGAAGCTTACTGTTCCAATTCCATTTTTGCTAAACAACAAGAAGACTACACGATTTAGGATTTGTGTAGGGATAAACGACTGTTCGCCCTTACAGGTGTATTGTTATAACAAAATGTAACTAATAACTAATGACTAATTACGAAATTGAAAGCCGCGAATGGTGGGTGCAACGGTGGATCGATTTGCTTAACTCCTATCGCTTTAAAAAGCGTTTAGAACGAGCGCGTAACTATGCTAAAGAAGGTAATGTCCTCAGTATTGAGTTTAAAGGTCCAGAGGTGCTGGCCAAAGTACAGGGGACTGCGCCCGAACCCTATGAAGTTGATCTCTCTATTGACCCTTTTACAGAGGAAGACTGGAACTATGTAGTAGAAACGATGGCTCAAGAAGCGATTTATTCAGCGCAGTTGTTAGCTGGAGAGATGCCGCACAATATCGAGAAAGTCTTCACTAGTAATGGGTTGAGCTTATTTCCTTTTACCCTATCCGATATTCATTCGCGGTGTAGCTGTCCCGATCCACAAAATCCCTGTAAGCATATTGGAGCAGTTTACTACCAACTAGGCGATCGCTTTAGCGAAGACCCCTTTGTCTTATTCCAGTTGCGGGGACGAACCAAAGAACAAATTCTCCATGACTTGCGTAGACTGCGGAGTGCGACAGCACAGGAAGAAAAGAGTAAAGAAGTCCAGGCACGAGGAAGCGACAAAGCTCAGGAACAGGAGAGTAACGCAGAAGCTCCAAGGTTAGACTCCAAAATCCAAAATGAAAAAACTCCTCTCAAAATTGAACAATTTTGGCAATACTACGAGCCGCTAGATTCTTCTCTAGTTGTAATTACGCCACCACCGGATAGTCGTACAGTTTTAGATGTTTTAGGACCAATCCCTTTAGCATCAGCAGATGCTAAAGCCGTGATGGAGTATTTAGATGGAGCTTATAAAACAGTTAGTCAGCAGGCGATGATGTCAGCCCTCAAACGAGACGAGTGATGCAATATTTTGTGCGTAGTAGCTTAGCTCCAGATATCGCAAAATGATCTTATGCTCCAGGGTTCCACAGCAGAAGGATAATTACTGGTACGTAGTCGTTTAAGCCGTTAAATTTGTCCTAATCTTGATGGCAACAGCTATATTAAACATTCGGGACAATCCGAGCTTTTACTTGAATTTTGCTTAACTCTCGCACGAGGCGTTGTGCTTGTTGTTTATAAAGAGGCGATCGCAATGTTCCTGGTAAGTTGTGCATCAAGGTTCTAGCAGTAGTAAGGTCGCATCCGGAAATCCGTGCGATCGCAATTGCACCTTCAAAAATTGCCTCCGATGTAAAGGCTCTATCGACATTAACTTGCCACCGTTTTGGTGCAATGTTTTCTACCCCCTCTTCAATTCGCCGTAAACCATGGCTGGTTGCCAAAACGACCATGCGATCGCCAGCACTTAAACGAATATCATCTGAAGGCATAATGTCGGGCGTTTCTTCGCCTTTCTGGTAGAGAACTGGCATTACTCCATACCCATAAGCCACTTCTGCCAACAATAAGCCATTCAGGCTATCGTCTGCTTCAATCTGGTATTCCGTTACCAAGACGGTTTGATCGTTCAGGCGAAATAAGTTTTCAATTTTTTCCCCAAACGCTGCTCCTGCAAATGCCTCAGCAGCCAGTTCATAAGCACAAAGCACCTGCGCCTCAGGCAATAACTGTGCCAAATTCTTGCTCAAACCCTGCTCAAATGTCCGGATAACTAAGCCGCCCCTTGGATTTGCCGCATGCGCCATCAGCCCGACTTCCAGATTGAGCATCTCATCATCAGTTGCCACCAGAACGCTTTTCGCGGTGGGTAAATTCGCAGCTTTCAACGCATCTGCAAAGCTACCAGTAATCACTGGCAATTCGGGTAACACATTGGGGTCAAGCTCTGTATTCGTAATTCCTACAACCAGTTGCTTAAATTCTTGCAACATCGCCGCCACCTGCTGACCCAATCGACCTAGTCCAATTACTACTACATGGTCTTGTTGCGGTACGGGTGGGCGGCGCTTTAAAAACTCGAATCGAGAGCTTAACAGCATTTCTGTAAGCAATGCATACAACACGCCCACAAAAGCAGTACCGGCCAAAGCCAATCCCAAGCTAATGAGTCGCAACCACCAGGCGACGGGAACTGAGATGTTGAATCCGCCAAAAATATCTCCAAATCCTCCTAACAACAGAATAGCTGTTGTATAAAAGGCATTGGACAAGCTCATGTCTGGATAGTTCAACTTATACAAGAACGTTCCACACAGCCACAAAGCCAATACCATCAGTCCGCAAGCGACTGCCACCCGACGCAGTTGTTGTTGGGAAGTGGATTGCCAAAATTGAATGATTTGTCGTTTGAGGCTTTGCCAATTCAGCTCTTGAACGATCTCTTGGCACAAATCGCGCCAGTCTTGCTTGGTTTCGGTGACTGATTGTTCGGAACGCCGAGACAATCTCTGAACTGCCTCAACGTAAACGAGAGTGTCTCCCACTTGAATCGGTGCCTCTGGCTCCCACTGATGAAACTTAACACGTCCTTGGGATAGATAAGTTGTGTGGCTGAGAACCCGACGCCAGCGGCTGGTGAGTTCATGCACTAAGCGTCTACGCAGTGGGTCACCAGGCCGGACTTTACGCTTCACAACGCGCAATTGCTGGCTTTCTAAGCTGAAAAATCCTAATGTCTCAGTTCCTAAGGCAGCGAGAGCAAACGTCGTCACAGGTAGCTGAGTTGGCTCGAACGACACAAGATTGCCGAGATGTTTACTCAACAGTTCATTGAGATTTTCTTTGGCAGAACGGATTACTAAACGAGCGTGAGGATTCAACAGCCTTGCAGCAAAGGCGGCTTCAGTATTGACGCGCTCGCTGTGTGTAACTAACAGGACAGCGCGACATTCCCGAATCCTGGCTTGTTCTAAAACACTCTCTTGGCGGCAATCCCCAATAATTAACTCGTCTAACAGGTTGGGTATATCTGGAATTGTCCAGCTTCTCGGCCGCTCTTGCTCGATCGCGATAATTCTAACTCCGAATCCCTTGAGGGCTACAACGCATTGCTGACCCAAACTACCAAGTCCGCAGACTAAAAATTGGTTTAGTCTTTTTTGAGAACCGTTAGTTACTTCAGAAGAGTTCGCGATCGACTGCGTCTTTATCGCCATCTGTCAAGAATTTTACCCCTGATTATAGGCGAGTCTTCTATAGTTCAGACTGTGGGGTGTCACCCCAGATTTACCAAACTTCTCTCTCCGCTTTCAGGCTCTTAATTGCACTGTCATGTGGTACTAAATCGCTGGAAGTCAAGCCTGCCATAGTTTTGACTTGATTTACCGCTATTCCATTTAAGATAGCCAATTGGCAAATTCTGTAGTAAATCTATCGCTCAAAATTGACTCTCGAATTCGTTGGGTGAAACGGATGAGTTCGGTAACGTTGTGCAGAGAGAGTAACGTGATACCCAGAACTTCCTTAGAACGCACGAGATGATTGAGGTAAGCGCGGGTAAAGTGCTGACAACAGTAGCAAGGGCAAGTCGCGTCTAGGGAGGTGAAATCTTCTCGAAACCGGGCATTTTTCAAGTTCCAACGTTCCCCCTGAACTAAAGCCGCCCCGTGACGCCCTAAGCGTGTGGGAATGACGCAGTCAAACAGATCGATTCCTGCCGCTATAGCTTTTGCCATTTCTCGATACGTACCCACCCCCATCAAATAACGAGGTTTATCGGCGGGGAGATAAGGTGCAGTGGCATCAACAATTTCGTGGATCAGTTCGCCAGGTTCGCCCACACTTACGCCACCAATGGCATAACCGGGTAAATCCAACGACACTAACGATTGGGCAGCCTCGCGACGCAAATCCAGGAAAACGCCGCCCTGAACGATCCCAAATAGTGCCTGCTTATCGGGCTGGGCATGAGCATCGATACAGCGCTTCAGCCAACGGTAGGTGCGATCGACTGCCGCCTCAACCGCCGAGCGTTCGGCAGGATAAGGGGGACACTCATCAAACGCCATAATCACATCTGCCCCTAAAGCATTCTGAATCGCGATCGATCGCTCTGGCGTCAAATGGATGATTCGTCCATCGCGAGGAGAGCGAAACGTCACCCCCTCTTCCGCAATTTTTCGCAGCTGACTCAAACTAAAAACCTGAAAGCCCCCGGAATCGGTCAGCATCGGTCCTTTCCAATTCATAAACCGATGCAATCCACCTGCTCGCTTCACGATTTCTTCTCCGGGTTGCAGGTGGAGATGATAGGTATTGGCTAGCACCATTTGCGAGCCAGCCGCTTCTAACTGTGCTGGACTTAGGGTCTTGACGGTCGCTGAGGTTCCGACTGGCATGAATCTTGGCGTTTCCACCAACCCATGAGGTGTAACGAAAACACCAGCACGCGCTTTCGTCTGGCTACAAGTTGCGTGACATTGAAAGGAAAAATTAATTTTTGTTGCTCCAACGCGATCGCTCAACGTCTATGTTAACTGTCAGCGGTTAGAAAAGTTGAACGTTGAACGCTCTCACCTCAAACCTTAAAACGGACACTCACCCTCATCGTCAATTTGCACGTCCCACTTCGCGCTCAGCACTTGCGTTACCATAGCTTCGAGCGCCTCAGCATTAAATTGCTGCGAGGACTGTTCTTGTAAGGGATTAGATAGTGGCATTAGCCTTAACTGACGATTGTCTTGAATCAGGTCAAAGTAGGTAGTGTTCTCTGGAGACTGGCCGAGCTGTAAATAATCAAAACTCTGGACATTGAGATAGATAGTATGGTTAGCAATCAGAGTAGAGCGGCTGGAGTCATAGAATACTTCCATGACATAGCCTTCTCCCTCGGTTTGGAGCTGACCATCGAGCGTGTGAATGTAGCGGACGCGACCCAGATCGGAGAGTAAGCGTCCCATGTCCTGTTTGTTGATAATAAGGCCCGTATCAATGATGCAAGGAGCTGGAAGCTGGTGAGGAGATTTGGAGTGACTCATGGGTAAAAGCCTAGGATGCAAACGGGGCTGACATTGCCATGGAACGGGTTGATCTAGCTGCTTTGTCAGAAACCCTACCTGGGAAAAAGCTGAGAGCGAGAACAACGACAAAGGTCAAGTCAATGGCGAACTGTACGGCAAAGAACAATTCGAGAAGAGTACCTGACCCGATGCTTTTGGACGTAGTGTACTGGGGCAGTACAGAAAAGTTGCTGCTCGTTCAGTAGGGTATGAGACAATACTATCCCAAGTTTCTCACGCTGCTCATACGGCGATCCATTAAATTTCTGTTGGGTAGTCCCCCATGAAGCGATTTCGATTCGGACAATTAGTGCAATGGGGACGACAGAGTTTCTACTCGTTGCTCGGAGCAATTACGTTTTATACCTGTATACCGCTTCCCGCCAGTTGGCCGATGGAGTTTCAGAGAATTGCTCGTTGGGCACCGGCGCTCGGGTTACTGATTGGAGGACTACTGGTGATTTTAGATATCAGTCTGCAACAGTTGGGCGTGCCGATATTGACTCGCTCTGCTGCTACGATCGCGAGTTGGGTGGCACTGACTGGGGGGCTGCATCTAGATGGTGCGATGGATACTGCCGATGGCTTAGCGGTTCAAGATCGAGAGCGGCGGTTAGAGGTGATGGCTGATAGTGCGACAGGAGCGTTTGGGGCAATGGCGGCTGTCGTCCTATTGCTATTGAAGACAGCCGCTCTCAGTGAGATTCATCAAGAGCGCTGGTTAGCCTTGATGCTGTCAGCGGGTTGGGGACGCTGGGGGCAGGTAGTCGCGATCGCGTTTTATCCTTATCTCAAACCAACTGGGAAGGGAGCATTTCACAAACAGGCTATTCGCACTCCCCAAGACGTGCTAGGGGGATTCGTGTTGCTTTTAGGAGTCAGTGGAGTACCACTATTCCTAGATAGAAGTGCCGGGTGGTTGTCGTTGAAATTTGCTGTGGGAGGATGTGCGATCGCGTTGCTGACAGGTGTCTGGTTTTACCGACAATTGGGCGGACACACGGGCGATACCTACGGGGCAGTGGTGGAATGGACGGAAGCCCTATGCCTGGGTCTATTTACTTGCTATTTCCCCCGCTAGCGTTACCATCCGAGACAGGGCGCAGTCGCGTCAATTTCAGCTTAAAAGCACCGCCACCTGTTTCCCCAAAGGCACGTACCCGAATAATATACTTACCCGCTTCTGTAAGCCGGGTAAACAAAAGAGAATTGGTACTGCCGTCGGGCCCATCATCGTTTTCTCCTACGGTAGAGCCGTCAGCAGCTAGGAGAGTAACAATCGTGTCAAAGCTTTCTGACGTTAAATCGATCGCCACTTGGTCACCAGCTTTTAAGTTCACGGCGTAGTCGCGAGCAAAGCCTCCCTCACCGATAGGAATATCCTTATCGGTCAGCGTATCAGAGACTTCGTTAGTTGGAGGCATGGCAATTGGATTGTACAGCTGGTTCTGCGCTCTTGCTGCCGCCGCCGTTAAGCTCACTACCAATAAGGTTGCAGGAACGACTAGAGCAGAGCTAAACCGAGCGGCAAAAGCCTTAGTCATAAAATATCTATCATTCAAGCTAGAACTGCTCAATTATAAGCTTTGTACTGCCCAGCGTCGGCTTTAACCCTCAAACGCAGAATTTTTTTAAGGTTGGGGTGGCTCAATATAAACGTGCAGGCTTTTCTTTCAACCGTTGACTAATTGCTCTCACTCTTGCCACTGCTTCAATCAATTGCTTATAGTTCGGTACTGTAGCGTTAGGTAGGTATCCTGCTGATGCGATCGCATTTTGGGATGCAGATAGTAGGGCTTTCCGGATTTGCTCTTGTTGGTTTAGTTCTATTGTTGGTGATACTAAAATCGCTCCCGGAGGAACGGAACCGATGTAAATGACGCGAAATTTCGTTGGATTGAATTGAGAACTGTACTGGGTTAATTCCGCTAAAGACATCGCTCCAGCTGCTACCTCTTCCTTTTCAATCCACTGCAACATTGTTTTGGGAGTGGGAGCAAAACGGACTTCGGCTAACGTTAACCCATAGAGATTATAGATCGGTAAGTAATATCCTGTAGCAGAACCGACTTGACCTAAAGCTATGACTTTACCGTCCAGATCGCTCAATTTTTTGATCGGACTTTCCTCTCGCATCACAATGACGGCACGTAATGTTTCCACCCCTTCTAATGGAAAAAGAGGCGCGTACCTTTCTTGCGAAATTGCAATAGCGGCTAAACCCGGAGGTGCAAAGACTAAAGACCAAACTTTCTGCTGAATCTGTTCGAGTGCTCTAACTTCGTTGAAGGCGGGTTCCAACTCTATAATGGCTTTGAGTTGAGCTGAAAGATGGTCTCTTAGAGGAGAGTATTGTTCGAGCGATCGCTCAGCTTCACCGTAACTTACTGCTCCGATCGTTAATTTTCCTAACTTGGGGCTTTCGGCTGTCTGACAAGCTGTGAGGAGGAATAGAGTGTGCCCTAGAAAGAGACGGCGGGAAAACATATAGAAAACCTAAGAGAGCCAGGACTTGGCTAATTGAGGTGTATTAGAGGGGTATCCTACCAGGTTTGCAGCTTCTCGTTGAACATTTTTTTCAAAATCCGGCAAAAATTGGCTTTAGGGGGAAATTATGTTGATTTTTTTTAAAAATCTCAAGCTAGGAACAAAACTCAATTTATTGCTACTTTTGATTCTTTTAATGATAGTCACTAGTAGCGGTATAGTTTTATCTATAGTTTTAGGAAAAAGAGCGGAACAAGAAGTAGTTAACAATGCGTTTGTTCTCCTGGAAACCATGACCGCTGTTCGCGAGTATACCGATACTCAAATCACTCCAGAATTAAATCCTTTATTAGAACAAGAAGATACATTTTTACCTCAGACTGTCCCAGCCTATTCGGCACGCGAAGTTTTTGAAAATCTCCGCAAGCGCAGCCAGTATAACGAACTCTTTTATAAAGAAGCGGTCTTAAATCCTACCAACCCTAGGGATAAAGCTGATGATTTTGAAGTAAATATAATTGAACGATTTCAAAATCAATCTAGTGTCAAGGAAATCAAGGGCTTTCGCAATCTTCCCAGTGGACAGATTTTTTATGTGGCTCGTCCTCTTGATGTACCAAGTGCTAGTTGTCTCCGATGCCACAGTACTCCTGAAGCTGCACCGAAAAGCCAACTTGCGACCTATGGCAGTGAAAATGGGTTTAATTGGAAACTGAATTCTATTGTCGGTGCAAGAATTATATCAGTTCCAGCTAGTACCGTATTTAATGAAGCTCGGCAATTACAAGTTCTAGTGATTGGCATTCTGATTGCTTTTTTATTAGGAGCAATTTGGCTGATTAATCTCTTCCTCAAATTGGCAGTTACCAAACCTATTAAGCACATGTCTCAACTGTCAAAACAAGTCAGTACGGGTGATATGAGTGTAGGATTTGACTATGATTCTAAGGATGAAATAGGTATACTTGCTGCTTCTCTGAACCGAATGAAAATTAGTCTAGAGATGGCAATGAATTTGCTGAGAACGGAAGGAAAAGAAGGACTAGATTAAGATATAGTAGTTCTATTTGGTTTGAATAATAATGAATACCAGAGGTCGTAGAGAAAGCAGAGAAGAGAGAATTATATAAATCTTGTAGGAGGACTAGAGTAAACGCTGCTTGAATTCTAAAGCTTGTTTGGAGTCAGGTATTTTTTGGGCTAAAGCTTCTACAAATTCTATCTGCGAAATAGCTGGTTTTTGAGAGAGTAGGCGTTGGCAGATAATTGAAGCAATCGGACCAATCAATTCTGTTAATTCTTGTTGACAGCGAGCGATAAACCTGGGATCGAGTTGAGATTTAGTTGCTGGCTGTGTCGTGGAGGCTATCTCTTGTGTCGTGTTGGAGGATGATAGTTCAACAGCACTCTTTTGTTCTGTAGTTTTATCGACTTGTTGTGTGGCGGCAGTTGAGTTCGATACATACTGAGTGCTTTCCATCTCGAGCGGACTTGTTAATGATGTGAGTTGAGAACGCCCCCCAGGAATATTCAAAGTACTGTAAATTTCTCTCAGCTGCTGGTAGATTTCTTGAGCCGTTTGCGGACGCCGATTAGGTCGCCGTGCCATCAATCGATCGAGGAGATCGGCAAGTTGAGGTGAGAGATTGGGAACAGCCTCACGCCAGCGTAATTTGTCCATCTGGACGTCATAGAATATGCTAGGGGCTTGACCCGTGAGGAGATAAACAAAAGTACGCCCTAGAGCAAAGAAATCGGATTGTGGTAGGGCTTGACCTGTAAGTTGTTCGGGTGGTGTGTAACCTGCTGAGACGATTCCTGTCACTTCACCAAAGGCTTGCTTTAATACGAAGCTTTCTGTAATTTCCCTTACCGTACCAAAGTCAATTAGTACTAGTTGTCCATCCACCCTAAGCATGATGTTAGATGGCTTGATATCCCGATGGAAAAAGTTTTGGCTGTGTACCTCCTGTAAGATACTCGCAAGCTGAGCTAGCCATTGAATTGCTAATTTTTGGTCGATGGGACTACCTCGCTTTTTGATGTATTGCTGTAAGTTTAATCCCTCAATCTTTTCCATCACTAAGCAGTGCAATGGTTCCGACTGATTTTTGGCAAAAAAGAGGAAGTAAGCATTGGGTTCCACTTTGGGAATGCCATGATGCTGAAGGCGAGTCAGCACTTGGGCTTCTCGTTGAAAGAGTTCGACATGCTTAGGATGGTTGCTAGTGAGAACTTTCAAGACTTTGGGGATATCGTTGTGTTCGCCGAGCGCCCGGACGGCACCATCGCTCACTTCATACGTTTTGCCGAAACCGCCGCTGCCCAACTGATACATCACCCGGTAGCGTCCTTCCAGCAGCAGTTCGGAATGACAGCTTTGGCAGAACAGCTCAGTGTCGCGATTTTGGGGATTCGGGCAGCGGGGATTAATGCAAAGGCTCATCCGGATTTGTTGATAATGGGCTGGCACATGTGGTGACTCCCCTGCCTGATGTGGCTCTTAACCTCACGCGATTGACTTCAGATTAAAGGAATTAATTGAGTCTAAAGAATTTGAGGAGGTGGAGAGCTAACTACTTAACCCTATATTAAAGTCTTCTGCTTTGGGAAGACACTTTGCGATCGCTTAATCTAAACATGTCTGTCCAGCGCCAGGAGTATCCAATCTTGCACCCCCAGGTCGAGTTTTAGGTAAAGTGGGCGGCGAATGACATAGGGAACTCAAGCGGCTTGAACCAAAAACCCTCTAAATTTTGACTAGTTTGAACACGGGGAGATTTTTAACTGGCTCAACTGGATAAAGCTGGATGGTTGATTCAGTCAAAAGTTTGTCTAACAATTTCTGCGAGGGATCGATAATAAATACGTCGCTAAACTCTGAAGAAACTGTGGGCATCGTCCCATCGAACACCACCTGATAGCGCGCTTTTGGTTCAACCCAATAACTTAAAGAGACGATAGTAAAGAAATTGTGGGGAGGGAAATTACGAGGCATTTCCCTAATAACTAACGGTTTACTGGCTTGATTGACCACGGGTGCGAGTTCTGGATTGAAACCATTAGTTTTCTTCTGCCACCACACAGTTGATGGAGAATAGACAGCATCGGAGAGAACTCCCACTGATAGCACGGTGATGAGGATAATTTGCCAAATTTTCTGTTGCCGCCTCCTCATAGGCGTGTAGCTAATTTTAGAACTGAGCAAGTAAGCAACAGCTAGCTGAATTCCTAGATGACAGGGAACGAAATACCGAGGCAAGAACGAGCGCCGTCCGCCCAAAATTATATCAGGTAAGGCTAAAGCTAAGGCGTTAACTGCCATTAAGGTAATGACAAATAACCAAACTCGTTGAGGTGTCTGACGGCACAGAAAATAGATCGAGTACCCCACTAGGATTAACACAGCAAACATGGTGGCAATAGTGACCACCGTAATCGGTAATGGAGAGTCGAAAAGAGTACCAGAACGAAGACCAAGATCGAAGAAATCACCGCTGATATTTGCTGACCAAGTTTTCACAAACTCTGAGAAAGCTTGTCTGCGGCTTTTACTCTGCTCTGGAGTTGATCGGATGATTTGCGGTAAGTAATAGATTACGATCAGCATCCAGGGCACAAAGGCGATAAATCCTGCAATCGTAGCAATCAGATAACCCTTGAGCACCTGCGTTCGTCGCAAGCCTTCCATGACAGCAACGTAGATACCGTGACTAATCGCAACAAAGGCAAAAAACAGATACGAATATAACCCCAATGCTACTGTTGCTGCGTAAATGCCCCAATGTCGCCATGTATTTACACGTCTTGCTCGCAACAGGACAGCACTAGATATCAGCGTCGTTAATATCCATAAGGTGTAGGGACGTGCTTCCTGTGCGTACACTAGATGGAATGGTGAGACGGCAATGAGAGCGATCGCAATCCATCCCACTAAGGACGATTCAAATAACTCCAGACACAGCCAATAAACGCAGGGAAATACCAGTAAGCTAGTAACGGCAGGTAGGCTTCTCATGGAGGCGATCGAATCCCCAAATAATCTTGCCCAGTACCGTGCCATGACAAAATAAAAGGGTGTCAGTTGAGGCTCTTCTGTAATCAGACCTTCAATTGTATCCGTGACATTTTTGTCTGAGTTGAGGTGCTGATACTTTTGTAGTTCATTCGCCGTAAAAATCTTATTCTCAGATACTTGCTGAATGATGGCTGGTTCTGTATAGCCCGATACTCGGAATGAGGTGTAAAGTTCGTCTACCCAGTAGACTTTGCGATCGAGATTAACAAAGCGAAAAAATAAACCTAGTATCAATAGGCTAACAATCATCACTCGCAGCCAATTTGGCGGCAGTAGCCAATTGAAGGCTTTCCTCAAGTCTGGGGGAGAGGTTGTTGTTATCTGCTTGAATATTCGCCCAGCAGCTCCCATACTCAACTCCTCTCCAACGTTAGGTAGATGACAATTTGTTTTATTTTATTAAATATTTTTAGTAGCTTATTATATTAGGGTTAGTAAGTAATTACTCCCTCGGACAGAAATTGGAAGTGGCACAAATTAGCCTTTTGGCAGAGGCAGGGGTAAGGTGAAAGAATTAAAGCAGTTTTCAAGTACAAGCAATATCGGTCAGTTAGAACACGGATTAAACCAGCGACCTTGCGTATCATTGAGGTTTAGGCGAGTCAAAATAATTTTAAAAATCCTCTTAGAGCAAGAATCGCAGTAATTTCCAATAAAATATAGCATTTCTCATGCTTATGAGGTACAATGCACTTCAAGTGCATCAATTCTAAAAATCACCAATGAAACCTCATTCAATTGAATTTCGCCAGAAAATCATTGAAGTTCATGAAAAGGAAAACATTTCAATCCGGCAAC
>DATNPT010000465.1:0-4102 GCA_036703075.1 Chroococcales cyanobacterium | reverse complement strand
GTTGTGCATTACTGGCGACAGAGAATGCTCAATTGGGTCGCCAATAACGCCCAAAACTTTAGTTGTACCTGTAATTAGCTGCATTCGGTTTTGCACGACACGTTTAGGTCTATTCCTGCTGCTTTTCCTTTTGTGCTTCCCGTTGAGCCGTAAATTCAGCCGCAGTCGGCACCGAACTTAGAGCAATTTGACCCGTTAGTGTTTCTCCGTTCACGACGCCTTGAATCTTAACAGATAGGGGCTGCTTCGAGGCATCGGCTTGCTGGGCAAGATTTTTACAACGGCTGACAAAAGGAACTGAACCGACTAAATTAAGCTGTCTATCGCTGATATGTCCAGTAAGGGATGGTTTCTCCTGAGCCGCTGTTGCCAACTGGGTGTTGCCGTCAGCAGAACGTAAAGACCCATTTAAGTAAACCCCAGATTGCTGAATGTGTAATAACAGGGCATCTGATTTGAGGCATCCGGGTAGAGTTTGGGAATTCAGGCGATAGTCACCTCCAATTGCCGGAGGTGCTTTAAGCTTGGCATTCCCATAAGCCGTAACCGCCTTAAATAGGACGACAACGACAACAATCGCACCACCATAAAACGCCAATGACTTCCAGTTGAAATGTCTCATTATGCTTAAAAAAGAGCGAGGGTCTCAAGAGTTAGGAAGTAGGAGCGATAGAATCCTTAAATCGATCGCTTCTCATCTCTTGTCCTGAAGATGAAAGCACGGAGGCAAGGTGAGAGGTGACTTGAGAGTACCTGCGAGTAATCAGGAGAGAGGAACGGCACTCGATCGCGAGTACATCGGTATATCGTCCTAAGGTTTGGCGCTCAATTCCCCAAGCGCGGCTAGTACCAGCAATCGTCAGGTCAACAAAGCCAGAAGCTTCTACAACGGCTTGAATTGGCTCTGATGCATCGACGATCTCAATATCAATGCGATCGCGCACTGTTGCAGGCAACCGATCCATCAAAGTCCGAAACTCATAGCTCAACTCCCTAAAATCATCATTCTCTTGAACTACGCCAAGAACGGTCAGACTGCGACTATCGCTATTGAGCAATAGTCTTAAGGCGAGTTCCAGTGCTAGATCGTCGTGAGTATTACCTGCGTAAGGCACCAGCAACCGTTCTAAACGCTCCCGCCCGCGATCGACGAACACCGCCACATCGACTGGCGCTGTGCTGAGAATTTGACCCACTCGTCCGCCTAAGCGGTTGGTACTAAATGCCGGACGGTGCCAACCTACCAGAATCAGATTAGCGCGATCGAGTTCGGCAATCTCTGCCGTTGCCCGCGCCACGTCATTAGCAACACGAACAATCGGACGGACTAGCTCCCGAACTGCTGGTGGTTCCAAGCTTTGAATTAGTTCTTCCAATCGACTCCGACGCTGTTGGATCAGTCGCTCTGCCTCCACTGGAGTGCTTTGAAAGACATAGTCTTCTTCCAGTTGAATTAAACTCAGCGGATGAACAACGGCCGATAGCGTCGCTAAACCGTATGAGCGAGCATCTTGTACTCGATTGCCTGCCATAGCGACAGCGAGTTGCAGTAACCCTTTCTGCGTACTGGGATTGGCAACGGGTACCAAAATTCGATAAGTGGGTTGACCCGTCTCAAAAGCGCTTTCAACAGCAGGTTCCGATTCCAAAACATCCAACTTGATCAGGTGCTTGGGATACGTCCACTCTAGAAGAGGCGAGGTCATCACTGTCGTCACCAACGCCATAATCACCAGCATGGTAAACAGCAAGGGTGAAATGATGCCTAAGCTCAAACCAATGTTGAGTACAATCAACTCGGTCAAGCCTCGTGTATTCATCAACCAACCCAAGGCAGAGGCTTCTCGGTTTTCAATACCCCCGACGCGAGCGGCTGCATAGGTACCGGCATACTTGCCAACGATTGCCACTCCCACTACGGCGGCACACAGTAACCACAATTCAGGCTTATTCAGCAGACCAATTTGAGTTCGCAGCCCGCTGTAAGCAAAAAAGATGGGTAGCAGAAAGGTTAAAACAAAATCTTCGGTCTTCTGAGCTAACTCCCTGACCAAACCCGCATGCTTGGGCATGACCGCTCCCAAGAGGAACGCACCAAAAATCAAGTGAATGCCAATCAACTCAGTAATCAGAGCAGAAGCGACCACTCCCATGTAAATCCCAGCGAGAACGAGCTGAGTAAGCCGTCCGGTACGGTTGTAATGGTTGGAAAGCCGTTGTAGGAACCAACGGCCTACCGTTACCATGAACCCGATATAAAGCAGAGCCTCGACAAGGGTTGCTAGTACTCCAAGCATGTTGTGTTGGTCACCGGTAGGTGACATGGTGGCTTTGCCTACTGCGATTGCCAACGCCAACAAGCACCAAGCCGTCACATCGTCTACAGCCGCACAGGTCAGGGCCAGAGTTCCTAGGCGCGTTCCCTGCAAGTTGTTCTCCGTAATAATCCGAGCCAATACGGGAAAGGCGGTAATCGACATTGCCGCTCCCAAAAATAGGGCAAACGCGGTAAACGGTACGCTCGCATTCGAGACGAGGGGGTACAGCAGTAACGCTAGTAGACTTCCCAGAGAAAAAGGAACCAGAATACTGACGTGAGAAGTCAAAATTGCTACGTTCAAGTTCCCTTTGAGGTATTTGGGGTCTAGCTCCAGGCCAATCAGAAACATAAAAAAGATCAGCCCGACTTGAGACAGCACGTTGAGAAAGGGAAGCGTTTCGGCAGGGAACAGTGCCGTTGCTAGATTTGGAGCCACCAACCCCAACAGAGAGGGCCCCAGCATAATCCCAGCGATAATCTCGCCAATCACCAGGGGTTGCTTAAGGGCTCGGCACCCTAAACCCATGAGTCGAGAGAGTCCAATGATAACCAGTACTTGAACTAGAACGAGGACAACTGTGTGCATAAACGCCCCTTACCGGACGGCTTAATGGTAGAAATACATCCCAGCTCAGACATAAGGGATTACGCCATACTTATATCAAACTTGTAGCTGAGAGTCTTGATATATCACACTTAGGTACAGAATTACTCCTCCGCAGGCTGAAAAAATATTCGTAAAATTGAGGATAGCGCCTGATCGTCAGGCAGTAGTGGGACTCGCTTTTGCTGGTAGCATTTTCATGAATTCGATCGCTTGTACGAGTTGTGGGAAAGAAAATCCCAGTGGAGCGCGTTTTTGTTCTCGCTGTGGTGTCTCTCTAGGCAAATCCAATCCGAGGCCAACGGCTGGCGACTTGACACCTGGAACTCAATTGCGCGATCGCTATATTATTCGGCGTCCATTGGGTCAAGGGGGATTTGGCAAAACCTACCTAGCCGAAGATACGGGACGCTTTAACGAACTCGTCACGCTCAAAGAACTCACACCCACGAACCAAGGAACTTACACCCTTCAGAAAGCCGAGGAACTCTTTCAACGAGAAGCGGCGATGCTGCACAAACTTCAGCATCCTCAGATTCCCCGATTTTGGGAATTCTTTCGTCATGAAAAACGGCTGTTTTTAGTCCAAGACTATATCGACGGCAAAACCTATCAGGCATTATTAGACGAACGAATTGCTGTCGGACAGCGCTTCGGCGAAAGCGAAATCGTTCAGTTGTTGCAACAACTTCTCCCCGTTTTAAGCTATCTCCATTCTTTAGGCGTCATTCACCGTGATATCGCGCCAGATAACATCATTTGTCGTGCTTCCGACGGAGTACCAGTTTTGATTGACTTGGGCGGCGTCCGGCAAATTAGCTTAGAAGTTAATACCCCAGTTGCCAGCTTATCCAACAACTCAGCTGCTTACAGCGGCAGTACGTGTTTAGGTAAGATTGGCTATGCTCCCGACGAACAGTTGCGCTTGGGAATCGTTGCTCCTCATAGCGATTTATATGCTCTGGGTGTCACTGCCTTAGTTTTAATGACTGGCAAACAGCCGCAACAACTGATCGATCCGCAAACATTGAACTGGATATGGCAGCAAGAACTGACCCTCAGCCATGGGATGAGCCATACTCTCAGCCGCATGCTCGCTCCACGACCCTCGGAGCGTTTCCACTCGGCCGATGACATCCTACAACAATTGCAAGCTCTTGAGTCCGGTTTCTCGGAAA
>DATNPT010000177.1:0-3904 GCA_036703075.1 Chroococcales cyanobacterium | reverse complement strand
TGATTTGGTCTGCCGATTAGGGACACCTCCTCAAATCCTTTGGCTGACTTGCGGCAATGTTACCAACCGGAATTTACAGCAACTCTTGACGATTACTTTTCCTGATGCCTTGGAAAGACTGCGACAAGGCGAAGCCATCGTAGAAATCAGCAGTAGCCGATAAAGAAAGAACTTTAGTTGATGGAATTTGGCTACTCTCCCTCATCTTCTGATTCCACGTCGTTGCCTTGCCCAGCTTGAGCTTGCAGCTCTCGATAAAAGTCTTCAAGCTGGCGGCGACGATCGCTTAATTTCTTCAACTGCGAACTGAGATAAGCCGACTGTTGATCGACTTCATCCATCAGTTCGCGCAAAATTCCCCCAACCGTTGTTTCTCTGGGGCTGCAATCTGAATCAGACCGCGACCGATTTTCTCCACTAGTTCTGAGCGAGAGATTTTCCTCTGCCGTGCCATCTTGTCCAGACCCTCGATGCTTGTAGGAGTCAGAGAGAAGTGCGCGTCCTTCTTGATTTCTCCGTACTCTGAGTGCTTGGCTTTTGGCATCTTTTTGGGGCATGAGCAACATCCTGTCTAGGATAGCAAGCTTATCTTTACAGTTTTAGCGCCATAATGTTACTATCAATATAGATATCCTAGACAGGATATCTACCTTCGCTAGCGGGTGGACTAATCCGAAAGCGATCGCGCAAACGTTTGCATTAGTTATACAGGGGCATCGACTCCTAGTCGTGTAAGTCCTGTTGTGTCAGTCCTGTGTCGGGGAAAACGCAGGATGCGATCGTTGTGCTTTCGGAAAATAGCCAAAGCTAGTACGGGCAGGCTTGCCACTTCCTCACTTAATTACTCGAAGGGGATGTCAGAAAGAGGAGGACGATATGAAGGCATCTACACCGGAAACGAAGTCTACTCCACGCAAGCTCTCCAACAACTGAAAATAGAACAGCTAGAACAGGAAATTGCCGTTCTCAAACAGCGAAACGCTGACCTGAAGAGCGTGCCTGGATGAGGCTGTGGCGTACATTCATCGACTCAAGCCGAAGGTATCGGCGAGGATTGTGGCAGAGATTGCCCAATTGAAGAGAGAGGGCGAACAATCACAAGCCAATGTTCTCTAAAAGATTTCGTTTTCAGACCATTACAGAAGGTGATGAGCAGACGGCAAGCTCAAGTATGACGATTTCCATGTAACCTGTTTGCGTTGGGCGATCGTCCTTCTTTTTTTTCTTTGCCTAGATGTAGCGACCCACAAACAGATACTTTCGACCCCCATTATTGGCAAATAGGCTGTAAACCTTTCCTCAATTTGATAGCTATGTGCGCCAGCAATATCAAACCGACTACTACAAATCATTAATTGAACAGACGCCAGTTGCTCTCATTTCATCTATTTTCTCCCTGAGATAATCAATTACCTGCCTTAAAGCCTGTTCAATAGCCTCACTATCATTCTCTTGAGCTGCTGCAACTAGATCAGACCATTCACCTTCAAGGACGTCTTCTACAAAGTTTGAATATCTCTGATGTCGATCTTTGTGAAAATAGGCTGGCAAAGGCAGCCTATTAATGTCGTCATTCTCATCAAAACCACTGCACCTCTTTGCCTGAATCACCAACTTACTGCGTTTACAGACCTCCAACGGGATGATATGGTGTGCCGGTTCTTTCTTACTCCCTGAGAAGCGAGGTTCTCGACGAATTTTATCGATAATCTCCAACTCTTCCGGAGTAAATTTATCTTGTTGTTGCTGAACCGTCAGAAGAATAGCTATTAGCTGTTCGGGAGTAACACTCAGCGAAAGTATTTGAGCACTCCCCTGCCTCTTTAAAAGCAGCTTTCCTCCTGAAGCCTCATACTTTGCATAGTAATTCCCTGGCTGAATCTTGAGAGACAGAAGCAGTGGGGAGTTTGGAGAAATGCGAATATCCCTGTAAAGATCACCTGACATTAAGCCACCTCAACTTCCAAGTAAAATCAAAATCAACAGTATGAGTTCCTCTAGTTCATCCTCCTCAAAAATATCTCGCAGACGGCGATCATACTTTGAACGGTCAAAGTTCCGAAGCTTCCGAACAACGTTTTCCTGCTTAGGGTCCAACTTCCCTTTCCGCTCCAATTGCTCTAGTTGCTCCAGTTGTTCATCGAAATTTTTTATAATTTCTTCAAGTTTTAAGTTCTGAAACTCTCGTCGAAACTTCTCAGGATCGAATCTTTGACGTCTTTTTCGAGTTACAAATCTTGGAGGTTCTGGAATTTTAATCCCTATAAGGGAAAGAGTAATGCCAAGAGAAAAGAAAAACATCCAAACTATGATAATCAAAAGCCATTTGGCAATAAATAAAATTACTTTAGCGACTACAGAGAGAACTTTTAAAATAATTTCTGTAGTCTCTTTCGATGATGACTTATCCTGTTCCATATCTGATACTCCAGCTAATTCAGGAAAATGCCGCTTCTTCCTTGACCCCTTGACCAACGCAGCGGTAGATGGAGATTAGGTCATGGACATGGAAAGAGATTCTCTCAGGTGTTACCTCGGATTTAGCAATCCCTCGACAAAGACAAACTAAAAATCAATTGTGAGCTTTTCGTGAATGGTTAATCGCATGCCTCGCTACTTTTATCCCAAGTTGGTATTTTCTTGCAGCAACGTTGATGAACCTCAGACTGCTTTGATAAGGTTCACCTTTGTCATTTTTTCACTACTAAAGGATTGTAGCTCTGGTATCGAGCACCGCTAATTTTTGATTTCTTGATAAATGAAGCTGACGTATACAGCGCAAATTAATTAACGATATAACTGAGATTGTTGCAGCCTTATATTTTAATTAATGTGACTACGATCACTCTCTGAAATCAATAATATTACATTATGTTGCAAGTTATAAAGGTAGCGAATCAGGTACGAAAGGAGATTTTAAAATGCACCATTATTACTATTTTCAAAGAAAAAATATAATAAAAGATTGACGTTTTTTTTACATATAAAGTTGGGTTCGTCTAGCTCGTAATGGGTCGATTCGTAGTATCTGTACGGCATTTCACTTATCTTTATCTAGCGGTGAACTAAAGCGCTCGGCTTGAGGGTCAGCGTCTTCACCTTCTACCCATTACCCATTTTCAAGCTAGATGTGAATTTACCTCAGATAGATAGTAAAAAACCCCCCTTATGAAGGGGGGCTAGGGGGGATCTAAACCATCCCTCTAATTCCCTTAATACCGCTCCCAATTAGGCTGGAACCCTCGACGTTTCAGAATATCCACTTCCAACCGTTCAATCCGGTTATCCAGTTCGGGATTCGTCGCCCCGCTCTCGGCTTGTTGCTCCGCGTTCAATTCCTTAAACTGACCCAAGGCAGTAAAGCGATAGTCATCCGCGACATTCAGTTCAGCCAGGTTAGTACGAGCGATTAAGTTTTTCGGCTCGATTTCCAGCACCCGCTGATAAATTGACCTCGCCTCAGCAAATTTCTGCTGCGTAAAGCGAACGCCTCCCAAACCTAAAAGCGCTCCCGTATTCTTCGGCTCTCGCTTCAAAATCTCATCGTAAGATGCGATCGCGAGATCGTAATCCTTCATCGCCGTTGCCAAGTCAGCCTGGACGAAGTAAGCCCCAATATTGTTGGGATTGCGGGCAATTAACTTCGCCACCTCTTCCTTCGCCGCTGCCGGGTCTCGCGTCGCAATCACCTGAAGTCTGCGAAGCTGTACTGACACATTATCCGGATCGATCGCTAACAAAGAATTGTACAGCGCCTCACGCGCAGCCGATGGCGGTAGAGCGCCCACCAGATTGAACAATTCCGGCGGGGCATCATTCGGTCGAGCTTGCAGCCATTCGTTGAGAACAGCCTCGGCTTCCGCATCGGTAATCCGCTTGGTTTGGTACGCCAGACTGGTGCGTC
>DATNPT010000459.1:0-3863 GCA_036703075.1 Chroococcales cyanobacterium | reverse complement strand
GCTACCTCTCGCACTCGACTCAATAATTCTCGAAAGGTTGGGTTGCCGGATAAGTTAGTACGCAACACTAAGCTGTTGACAAAAAAGCCGATTAACCCTTCAATTTCACTCCGGTTGCGGTTAGCAATGGGTGAACCAACTACAATATCCTCTTGCTGCGTGTAGCGGTACAGCAACGTTTGGAATGCTGCCAGCAACGTCATAAATAAAGTAACTCCTTCCTGCTGGCTCAACGCTTCTAGCGCCAAGCTCAGGCTTTTCGGGAGTTGCAAAAATTGCGTTGCGCCTCGATAAGTTTGAATGGCTGACCTCGACCTATCAGTAGGCAAATTCAACTCAGAAATACCGTCCAACTGCTGCCGCCAGTAAGCCAGTTGTGTCTGTAGAGGCGACTGATGAGTTGTCCCTACTTCCTGTAGCCACTTGCGCTGCCAGAAGGCAAAGTCGGCATACTGAATGGGTAGTGAGGGTAGAGGGGAAGGCTTATCGCTAGTGATAGCCGCGTAGAGTGCTGCTATCTCCCGAATCAGTACCCCCATTGACCAGCCATCGGAGACAATGTGATGCAGAATCATCAGCAGCACGTATTCTGCTTCATCCAGCCGCAGTAGCGTTACTCGCAGCAGTGGGCTTTTGGACAAATCGAAAGGGCGTTGAGCTTCCTGAGCGGTTAGTCGTCGTGCTTCATTGTCTCGTTCGGCTTCTGGAAGCTGTCGCAAATCTATTACTGGTATAGATTGGGTTAAGGTGGGTGCGATTGCCTGAACGGGCTGCCCTTCCACCTTTGCAAATGTAGTGCGTAACGCTTCGTGACGGCGGACGATTTCGTTAAACGTTTCCTGTAGTGCCGCTAAATTGAGCGAACCTGTCAGACGTACTGCTGCTGGAGTGTTATAGAAGGCATTGTTTGGTACTAACTGGTCGAGGAACCACAGTCGCTGTTGGGCGAAGGAGAGAGGAAGGTTCCCATTCCGCGAGATGGGGACAAGAGGTGTAGAAGTAGAATTTGTTGTAACGTTAGCCTGTCGCAAAAAAGAGATGATTTCAGGCTTGCGTTCAGCTAATTGGGCACGTAGTTCTGGTGTAAGGACACCTTCCGGAGCGTTACAGCGAAGGCGATTATCCTCAACAAACACCTGAATATCTAAGCTACGAAGGTGAGATAAAAATTCAACTACTTTCAAAACTAAATCTCAATCTCTGGCAAAACAACTTCCCATTTTTAGAAGGATTAGTCATCTCTCATCAGGAAGAGTTCACTGTTGCTTCTCAATCATGAAAAGGATAGTTGCGATCGCGCGAACTGTAATTTAATCTCATAGGACACATACAGACAAAACGGCGAACGTTCTCGCGAAGGTTTCAACTCATGGTGTTCATGCCCTTCAATTTACTCATCGTATGGCTAGTTGGATTACTGTCCATCGGCGTATTGGGTGGCGGAATTTACATTCTCTATGAGTGGTACGAGCGAGAACTAGTGGGAATGCCCTACTTGATAGGGGGACTATTGATGGTGCTGTGGACTTTTGGGGGTCGTTTTGTCAGCTTGCCGCTCCTGCGCCGCAAAGGAGTTGAGGAACCCAAGCGAATACGCTCCAGTACTGTAAAACGGCTGCAACGACCAGATGGTAGCGTACTGCAAGTCGAGTTCTATGGTCCAGAGGATGGACAACCGATTATCCTATCTCACGGTTGGGGACCGAATAGTACTGTTTGGTATTATGCCAAACGACAACTGAGCGATCGCTTTCGCGTGATTGTTTGGGACTTGCCAGGGCTAGGAAAATCTGACAAACCGAAAAACAAAGACTACTCCATCGAAAAATACGCACGAGACTTAGAAGCCGTTGTTGCCCTAGCAGGAGATAAACCTGTTATCCTACTCGGACACAGCATGGGTGGCATGATTGCCCTGACATTTTGTCGGCTGTTCCCAGAGCAGTTGGGGCGTCGAGTCGCTGGCTTAATCCTTGTAGATACGACCTACACTAATCCAGTAAAAACCTCGATTTTGAGCGGATTATTACGCAAACTGCAAAAACCCCTGCTCGAACCTTTGTTGTACCTTACCATTGCACTATCGCCCATCCTCTGGTTGATGACTTGGTTAAGTTATCTCAACGGTTCGCTACACATCAGTGTAGAACTGTCGGGATTCAAGGGTACTGAAACACGCGGTCAACTCAATTTTGCAGCTTTATTGTCAGCATTAGGTTCGCCCGGTGTTCTCGCTCGCGGCACGCTGGCAATGTTCCATTTCGAGGAAACAAAGACACTCTCGACGATTAACATTCCAGTATTGCTGGTATGGGGTGCCTCCGATATCGCGACTACTCCTCCAGCCAGCATTCGCATGAAAGCGGAATTGCCTGAAGCTGAACTCGTCACGATTAAGCCAGGTGGACATATGGCACTGATGGAGCAGAATCAGCAGTTTGCGGAAGCTGTTAGTGCGTTTTGTTCTACTTGCGCTTGAT
Source organism: Chroococcales cyanobacterium (assembly GCA_036703075.1). Lineage (GTDB taxonomy): Bacteria > Cyanobacteriota > Cyanobacteriia > Cyanobacteriales > Coleofasciculaceae > DATNPC01. The sequence continues at coordinate 1,383 of DATNPT010000459.1, read as the reverse complement.
GTAATGCCTGTTAAGTTGTGGCAAGTGTTTTTTTGAACGAACCACTCCAGGACACAGAGGGCACATAGGTATATATGAGATAGATAATTTGAGGGCGGGAAGGGAGTCTATTTATAGCAGTTTTCAATTGAGTGGAATAGAGATTGTTGGTAGGGACGATTAATGAATCGTCCCTACGATGTGTTCTATGTAACCGAGAACAGCTATAGGATGAATGGCACTGCATTGGCGAACAGTTTATGATTTCCCACCGAGACTTTTGTCTGTCAACCAAGTGGATAGCACCTTCGTTAGCTCCTGATTTAGCACCGTATATCCCTTCTCATTAATATGCAAAGTATCAAAAACGTAATTGCTTTGCACTTGACCCTTCTGTTGTAGAAGTGAGTAAGTATCCAAAATCAAGACATTCTTGGCTTTTAGCGAGTAAAGATAAGTATTTACTTCCGATACCGCTTGGGCGATTTCTGGTGACCAAAATGGTTGGCGGGTCAGGGGTACCGGACCAATAGGAAAAATGGTTGTCAAAATAACAGTGGCACCACTATTTACCGAGCGTTCTACAATCTGCTGGATATTATCTTTGCAGTTGGAAATAATGGCAGCTTTTTGCTCAGGAAATAGGGGGATTGTTTTTAAATCGTTAATCCCAACTTGCACAATGATAATATTGGGATGCAATGGCACAATATGCTTGTCGAAGCGTCCTAATATCTGCCCTGAGGTCTGATTGCTGATGCCTCGATTGACAAAAGAAAAGCCCTTCAGGTTTGCTGGAGCAGGCCACATTGCTGCTCGCGAGTCGCCAAAGAATGCCACGGTAGGTGTGGAGGTGGCAGGAACATTATCTGGTAGGGAGTCGGTACTAAAGGCGCGTAACCCCAAGGGATCGAGATTAGTTTTGTTTAGTAGCAGGTAGTAGTGTCTCGCTTGGAGGAATAGGAGGGCGTTCAAGGTTAGCGATACCGCCAAAGCGATGAAACATAATAATAGAGTTAGACGAAAGATGTAATTTTGTTTCTTCATTTTGGGCTAGCTACCTTTTTATCGAAATTCCACTTCTTCTCGCTCATTCCCTTCCGAGGAACTGCAATGGTCTACACCCCCACGAAACATCTTGCACCATTCTCTACGGAGCTGCTAATTCCACCTTTTTTAACGCAAAGAACACAGAGGTTTACGCAAAGGTACGCAAAGGTTTTTTGGTACAAGATCTGAGGTTAGCTACTTTTCCTCAAAATGCCACTTCTTCTCGCTGATTTCCTTCAGAGGTAGTAGTCTTCTGACCTTGAGCTACCCAACAAATTGTTTCTATGTGCCTAGCTAACATTGCTATAGTTGGTGTTTCAAATAACTGGCGTACAGGTAATTCCACTTGGAAGG
>DATNPT010000167.1:0-9566 GCA_036703075.1 Chroococcales cyanobacterium | reverse complement strand
ATATCCGGCTCTAAGTAGATCGGTAATTTCTGTTCAATACAAGCGGGTGGATTCACAAATACGAGTGGATTCACTTCAATGGGTATATTCAATTTGATACCAACAGTGAATTCGCAGACGTGATTACGGTAATTAGGGTCGAGTCCAGTAGTCATAAAATGCAATCCTTTCGTTTAAGCCGTCTATTCTCTCACTGTAAATAAAAAAGATCAGATATACATCGTCATGCCAGGAAAGTAACTTTCCAATAATGGAAAGTTACTTTCATTATTAGGAATGTACCTAACTATTCATTGGAATTAAAAAAGCATAGTACTCTAACAAATTTACTAGGGTCTTGTACAAATTACGACAGTTTTCTAGAGAATTGAAGTTCCGTTTGTAGGGCGCACATCTGTGCTCCCTGATGCAGACTGTATTTTATAAAATTGCCAATTTCTGTAATTTGAATCATCCAAATTAAAAGAAGTCAAAGCTTAAGTTAGCAACTTTGACTTCTCTTCAACTATTGACCGCTATCTTTTATTCAATTGATTGCCGTATATTCCTGCTGACGAGCAGGAAGAGTCTTATTTATAAACCCGGACAGGTAGGGAGTTTTGACCGAGAATCGTGAGTAGTAACAGTCGGCGCTTGTGCCGTGAGTATGACCTTGCCATGAGAGTCGTACACCCACCCCTGGGCTTCAACAAGTGGTGCCGGTGTACGATTGTTAGGCCTGTTGCTAGTAGGTGCGATAGAAGAAGCGCTGTCTAGCTCGCGGTACGTCGAAACGCTGGCATTCTGAACAGTCGGTATCTGATAAGTCTGGTAGGGTGAAACTGGAGGGTCATCTGGCGTTAGTGGCAAGCCTCCGTTACCCGTGATGATGAATTTTCCTGCTCGTCGGTTACTTCGTCCAATACAGCTATTGGCAATTAGCTCAGAAGAATCGATCGCATTGGTGGGCAGAATGAGTAATCCCTGGGGAGGATTCACATTTGGCAGGGTAATCTTGCCACTGCTGAGTGCGCCACTGGCATTGATATCTACACGTCCATTACCATCAAGAGTACTTGAGTCAGTGCCACGAGGAGCGGGTTTATAGCCCATGCCGAAGAAAGCCGGAGTGTTGAGGGTAATGTTGCCGCCCCGACCATCGTTGGAAAAAGCCAAGATATCAGTATCATCAAAAGCCAAAATCGAGTTGGCATTGAGCGCGATGTTGCCGCCATCACCTGCGCCGATAGAAACAAAGGTGTTGATATTGCTGTCGCCCTGCAAACGAATGGCTCCTACTGTGATATCAATCGCCCCTCCGGAAGACTGATCCGCCGACGTTGAGATACTACCGTTGTTAGTTCGCAGGATATTACGGACATTAATAGAAATATTGCCTGCGTTTCCTATTCCTTGACTTAAAGCGGATATGAATCCATCTGTGATTTCTACAGAATCAGAAGCATTGATGGTCAAGTTGCCTCCTCGTCCGGGAGACAAAGTACGAACAGATTGAGTGCTTATACCTGCCTTATCCCGAATAATTAACCGTCCAGTATTAATGATTAGGTTGCCCACATCTCCATCACCGATGGTCGAATTAAACAAGCCGCTATTAAATCCACTCTCAGCGCGTCCTATTAGCTCTACAGACTCAGATGCGTTCACCTTTAATTGACCTGTCGAACCTTCTCCAAACGTCAAGCTTAATACTTGAGCTCCAGCTTGGATACTGAGGCTTCTAGTGTCGATCGTGATATCTCCAGCACGTCCGGTTCCAAAAGTCTGAGTTGTCAAAACACCGTTCTTTGAGAATCCAGTCAATTCCACAGACTCAGACGCATCCACAGTCAAGTTTCCTCCAGGCCTTGCCCCTTGGGTCAAAGAAGCTATTTGAGAACCGCCTCTAAGCAATACATCTCTGCCCCAAATTTGAACAGTACCGCCCTGCTCACCACTAACATCAACTCTGGCACCAGAGGTTAGGGAGACATCGGCTCGTGCTATGTCTTTGGGGAAACTTAAACGCAGCTCATTGCCATCCACATTCAGTCCTACTGTTCCTGTTCCTGTGACTCCTCCCAACTCTACTCGACCACCGGAGGCATGCACTCTCCCACTGTCCAAATTCACATCGCCGCCCAATAGGAGCAAACTCCGGCCATCAGCTACCTGAAGACCCGTTACATCAGCGTCCGATGGGGCTGTTGAACGATTGACAATCGACCCATGAGCGGCTTGATTAAAGAAAAAGGCTGACGGATAGACCGTCAGTAATGAAGGAGGATTAGGCTCGGCACTACTGAAGAATCCTTGAGTACCAAACTGGATGGCATTGGCTGTGGTGGCGACAAACGAACCTCCGATATCTAGACGAGCGTTTGACCCAAAAATAATTCCACTCGGATTGAGCAGAAACAAGTTGGCAGTTCCTCCTGACACACCGAGAGTTCCTCGGATATCTGAGGGACTCCCCCCTATCACTCGACTGATAATGTTCTCAACTCCGATAGGGTTCTGAAAATAAACGCTTTGTCCCTCACTGACGTTGAATACTTGAAAACTGTGAAATAGATTGCTGCCACGAATCGCCCCACCCTCAATCAGTTCGCGAGGAAGACCATTCTTAAGATCTGAATTGATGACAGATTGCTCAGCCCCTAGAGTGGTATCGGGTATGATTTGGGCTAAGATGCGATTTCCAGCAATCGCAATTGCTCCATTTACTATTAGGGAAATGAGCAGTCTCAGGTTCCAGAATTTGCTGCTGTTGCTTTGAGACATCAGTTCGGCTTACAGGAAGCGATCGTATTGTGTCAAAGCTACTACAGCTCGGCGCTCAAGCGTCGTACTCAGCCATACTGGTCTGGAGGCACGAGCTTTGATCTTTAAAGAAAGCGAGCGCTTGACTCATGCTAATTTAGGAAATCAAGCGTCCTAACTTCTAGAATCTGCTGCTCCTGTCTGTGTGAACCCCAGAGTCTGTCTTCTCTAAAGAGGTACTGTTCTAGAATATCTATTCCGAATTATTCTATAAATCGTTGATTCGGAGCAGCAAATCTAAAATTAATCTTAGAGTACTAGCTGGTAATTAGATTACTCCTGACCTCCTCGCAACTAACTGACGTGTCGCAGACCATCCCTGAACCAGTCCATTGACAATGACCAGTCTGCTGAGTCTTTGAGTTGGTGGTGAAGGCAATTTCAAGTTTTAGTAAGCCATATTCCTTGAGTACTTGCCCTATCTCAGGCAAAACCCCGGACAGCTTTGCTTCAATAGCCTCGCTAAGCTGATTCATGTTCTCAGAATCCATGTTTTTCTCCTGTTGTTTAGATGCACTTGCGACAATACACTGATTTTGTGTTCAAAAGAATTTTTTCTTTCTCAAACCAGTGGTTATACTATTTCACTAAACTCGACAGGTTGCTTTCCTCAACGGTGCAATTGACTTTCCAATTTTGGAAAACTGAGTTCCTTAAGTTGCAACACATGGGTAGCTTATTATTTGTAGTCTGGGTTTAAACCATACTACGCCTGGATGCCATCTTAATCTCCAGAAACAGTGTTAGACCTAGTGTAGTGCTGCTAGCCCAAATCAATATGTTCAAATCAATACCAGTTATGAATCGGGAAACAGAGCTAGTTAAGCCGAAATTTCTTGTTGTTGACGACCACGAGGCAATTCTCGAAGGAACTATCCCCGCATTAAAAGGGAAATACCCAGAATCAGAAATATTCACGGCCCAGGACGCCCAAACAGCCTATCGACAAATTGAGCAGTACCACCCAGACTTAGTCATCGTTGACCTATGTCTGCCGGAAAAGCCTCACGCGCCTGCCCAGACTGAAGTCGGCATGCAACTGCTCAAATCCTTGATGGAAAGTACTCCCGCCCCTAATCTGGTGGTACTCAGTACGAATGTCAAGCCACTGGTGCGTCTCAAACCCGCGATCAACGCTTATGAAGGTGGCTTTGCTGCTATGGATAAATCTCTACCCATCAAGGAGATGTTGAAACTGATTGACTTAGCACTGCGCGGCTCGATTTATTTGTCCTCAGAATTGCGATCGCGTCCAGAATTTGACCGAAAATGGCTAGAAGTCCTCACGCTCAAATTCCAGGAAGGATTGACCGATAAAGCGATCGCTCAAAGAATGAATGTAAGCGATCGCACCATTCGCAACTACTGGATTAGATTGCAAGATGCTCTGGGTGTCTATGACGAACCGGGTAAAGAACTCAGAATTCAAATTGAAATCGCAGCCAGAAAACTGGGCTTGATCGGTTAATGAGGTTCGCGCTTCCTGCCCTGGCAAAGCTCTGGAAAAAAATTCAGCAACAACTCAAAGTCTGGCGAGAAGTCGTACTGCCGGGACTCACCCTTGTGGGACTCATCATGCTCGTTCGGTTCACAGGACTACTGCAATCCCAAGAGTGGAGCGCTCTCGATCGATTGCTCCAGGTACGACCTAACGAACCCGTCGATACGCGGGTAGTTATTGTCAGCATTGATGAAGACGACATCAACTATGCAGGAGGCTATCCTCTAGCCGATAGCAAACTCGCTCAACTCTTGACTATCCTACAGACCTACCAACCGAGGGTTATCGGTTTGGATCTGTTTAGAGACCACACTAATAATCCGAGTCGTGTAGAACTCAGCTTAGCGTTTAGAAAGATTCCAAATCTAGTCGGAGTTGAAGTTGCTTTAAATCCGGAACAGACGACGTTTAATGTTAAACCCCCACCTGAGTTACCTCCCGAGCGAGTTGGCTTTGCCGATGTAATCGTTGACGCTGATGGGAAGCTGCGACGTAGCTTTTTAGCGAGTAAGACTTACGCAGGAGAACTAAAATACTCTCTACCTCTGCGTCTAGCACAAGTTTATTTGCACGAGGAAGGAATTGGATTTCGTCATGGCAGTCGCTCTTACGAACCCATTGAGTTTGGAGCGAGTCGGCTATCCCGCTTTCTATCTAATTGGGGCGGATATGTGAGAGCGGATGCCAACGGTAATCAGGTACTGCTGAACTTTCGCAGTAATCAGCAACCTTTTCGCACTCTATCTCTCAAAAATGTCCTCACCAAGAACGTCGATCCAAATCGGATTCGCGATCGCGTTGTAATTATTGGGATGACAGCCTCTAGTGTTAAAGATAGATTTATTACTTCGGCCGTTAAAGGGACACTCTACACCGCGGCTTTAGGAGTACAAAATTCTTCTAATCAGTACCAATGGATTTATGGTGTGGAAGTTCACGCTCATGCTACGAGCCAAATCCTGAGTAGGGTTCTAGACAGACGACCTCTGTTAGGAGTTTGGTCAGACATTTGGGAGTACTTGTGGGTTTTAGCTTGGGGTTTATTCGGCATCATTCTGGGTTTAATCCTCCAATCACCCTGGAAAACATTGTTGAGCATTGGCATAGCTAGCGTCGCACTGATTGGGATTTGTTATGGTTTCCTCGTTTTGGGTTGGTGGATTCCCTTAATGCCCAGCTTGTTAGCGCTTTCGGGTGCGGGACTGACCACATCTTTTTTCGATCGGGATTTGAGAGCACTCCTCGATCAGCGCAGTTTAACGCTCAAGCGCACCTTTGAGGCCATCCACAACGGGCCTCTGCAAAGTCTGGCTGTCATCTTAAGAAGTCTGGGTGAAGAAGATTTATCATCTGACCAATTGCGATCGCAACTTCAAGAACTCAATCAAGAGTTACGGAGTATCCCCGATTCTCTTTCTCAAGAAATGCTCAGTCGCGATGACAGTCTCTGTTTAGAGGGAAATTTGGTTCTCGATCTACAGACTCCAATTGCTGAGCTGCTCTATCAAGTTTACGACATCACCTTAAGACGGAACTTTCAAGGATTTGCGACCATTCAGAGTTTTATTCCTCCCAATTTTCAACCCTTAGAAGAGTGCTACTTAAGCACGGCTCAAAAGCGAGGCTTGTGCCTATTTCTGCAAGAAGCGTTGTGCAATGTCGGTAAGCATTCGCGAGGAGCTACCCATCTTGATGTCAGCTGTACGCGATCGTCACTAGGGTATTCTCTTCAGATTATTGATAATGGAGCTGGAATTTCCTCATCATCTAAATATACAGGTGGCAGACGAGGAACCGACCAAGCTCAAGAGTTAGCCCGACAGCTCAGGGGTAAGTTTCGACGATTTCCTCATACTCCTCAAGGTACTGTCTGCGAGTTAACCTGGCCAATCACAAAGAGTCGGTGGCGATTCTGGCGTCTAGGCGATTTGAAGTTTTAAAGGTAAAGATTTTGAATTGCACTCAATAGTACGGCTGAAAGCTAAAGTAATAAGATGTAAATAACTTATATATAAGTCAAACATTAAGTTGAACACTATTTAACACATCAGGTGGAATAATTAAGACTATCAACGAGCTGTAGGTAAGCTAAGTCGGTGTGATTCAATAAACCCAAGCTAGTTCTAGGACGGATATTACCTAAAAAAAATTTTGTCAAGCTTGCAGGATCGATCGCAGGTAATAGCCACCTTACGATTAACTAGATGCCTTATTCAGGAAGCTACAGTCTAACCCTAACGGATTAGATACTGCGATCGTATCTCAAAAAATTATGAGGTTTTTCTAAAAAGGTATCATCGGCTACTGAAAAAATTGATCGCGATGTTGGTATAGCTGAAGGCAATTGTATAGGCTCTTTCACAAAAAGTTTAGCTTTGAACTACATCACAATCTTTTTTTATTTTTCAGTTCTCCTCTCCTTTCAGTAGTGAAGACTTTCGCCAGATACATTCTCATGACTTGTCTTAACAACGTTCGAGGAAGATCATGGCTCAAATCCTACGATTTTTGCAGAAACGGTTGAGAAGTAGTGTGGCTCCCCATATTGCCCTAAGCTTATTGTTATTGATGCCCACAGTAGCCCTAGCTGATGGTAGTAAGCCTGACGATCCTCCACCCCAGACTACGGGAACTTCAGGCGGTTCCAGGGGGTGTGAAACTCAATCCGAGACATCGCTAAGTAGCATCCCAGCGCTCATCTTACTGGCACCTACCCAACGTTTTGGACAGACAGTTGCCACTCATCCCACCTTTGCCTGGTTTATACGCGATTCTGGCTCTTGGCAAATGGAGTTTCGGATCTATGAGTACGATACCACGACACAACAATCTAAGTTGATTAAAGAGATTAAAGACGAAAAGTTTAGAAGCTTGCCAGGAATTATGGCGCTATCTCTATCTAGTTCAAAATTATCAGTTGGTAAAAAGTATCTTTGGCAAGTCGAACTAGTCTGCGACTCCAATCGTCCCTCTAGCAATCCGTTTGCTATGGCCGCGATTGAGGTAGTTCCCGTGCCACCAGAGTTGAAAACTAAGCTGCCTCAAACCCATGACAAATTAGGTAGGGCAACCTTATATAGCCAAGCCAATCTCTGGTACGACATATTAGGAACCGTTCTAGCCTCGGCAGATGAATCGAGGCTCACAGACATGAAGTTTTCTCTCCTAGAACAGGTAGCCGCAGGAGCAGAAACAGCCGTAAAAGAACAAGCGAAAGTAGAACTGAAAAATAGTGCAGTCTATCAATTGCAGCGCTAGTGGGTCTAAATTAAAAAGAAATTATGATGAACAAAAAAAAGCCTCCAGGGATGGGAGGACTCTTTTTTTGAAACATGGTGTCAAAGGAGATTAGGCTCGCCGATTAAATCATGTGGGATAGCCATCTCGGCTGTCCGGGTCAAGCAAGATGCCCAACCCACACAGTTCTAGAAATTCTTTAATGCTTATTCCTTAGCTACTGACGGTAGAAGGCGTCTCTAAGCTCACTGGCGTCGCCTCACCTCCAGCTAGGATTAACGGGAAGTTGTGAGCGTTAGGAGCGTGCATTGCCTGAATCCCTAAGTTAGCTCGATTTAGGATATCGTCCCAGGTACGAATTACGCGACCTTGACTATCAAGGATGGAGTGATGGAAGTTCAGGCCATTGAGATTAAACGCCATCACACAAACAGCCAGAGTCGCGCACCAGATACCGAGTGTAGGTAATGCCCCTAGTAACAAGTGAATCGAGCGGCTATTACGCATGCCAAAAGTGGGAATCAAAATGCGTCCCAGGTAGCCGTAGTGTCCTGCCAGCAGATTATAGGTGGTTTCTGCTTGACCAAACCGATAGCCAGCGTTGATGGATTCGCTTTCAGTGACTTGCCGAGTCAAGCTGGCACTGACGAGAGAGCCATGCAAGGAGCTTAAAAGCGCACCCCCAAACACACCCGCAACACCGAGTTGGTGTAAGGGATGCATCAAAATATTGTGGTCAGCTTGGAAAGCAAACATAAAGTGGAAGGTACCCGATATTCCCAAGGGCAACCCCTCCGAAAAGCTACCTTGACCAATGGGATAGACCAGAAAGACAGCCGTTGCGGCGGCAACGGGCGCGCAGAAGGCAAATGCAATCCAAGGACGCATGCCTAGACGATAGCTCAGTTCCCATTGGCGTCCTAGATAGCACCAAATCCCAATCAGAAAGTGGAAAACAATCAACTGATAAGGACCGCCATTGTAGAGCCATTCATCTACGGAAGCAGCGTCCCAAATGGGGTAAAAATGCAAACCAATAGCGGCAGAAGTCGGCACCACGGCTGCTGTAATCAAGTTGTTACCACCTAAGATAGAGCCGATGATGGGTTCGCGAATCCCATCCATATCTACTGGTGGTGCAGCGATAAAAGCAATAACGAAACAAACACTAGCCGCCAGCAATACCGGAATCATCAAGACGCCAAACCAGCCGATATAAAGTCGATTCTCGGTACTAGTAATCCAATCGCAAAAGCTATCCCAAGCTTTAGAGATGTCTAATTCAGACCGGCGTCGAACGATAGTATTCATCAGCAGTCGCTCCTATTCGATAAACAGCAATAGAAGGAAGGAGCAAAAGGTAATGCCGAGGAATTTTCGTAACATTAATTAACATTAATTCCTCTATTATTTTCCCTTTTAGTTTCAATCTTAAAAGCCTTCTAAAATCCCGTGACACTGAAGTCAATATCTTTATTATTTAGTCTATTTTGTTCATATTTCTTGACAAAAAGATTAGTTCCGCTCAACAGTGACCAGTGAACCGTTTGTCAAGAACTCACTTGGGCGTGAGAGTAAGAGTCGCCCACCTCTGTTCGTACTACTATGATGAGGATTTTCTATGTCGCCATCTTCAGTGATTAATTTTTTTAGTTGTTGACGAGGTAGAATGCTATCCTAATAGTAGTTGAGGCTGTAGTTGTCTTAGAGTAGGTGTAGTCAATTGGCACACTCACTCTAGTCTTCTTTGTTGCATTTCCCACTCTTGGAGCATCTCAAAAGTTAGGACGTTACTCCCGCTTTTTGAGAAGTTACTCACATCCGCTCTAGCAGTACAGGGTTTTTAGCCTGCGCGATCGCGCAAAGCGCGGTGCCAGTCGCAATCGCACTTGCAACGCTTAGCACTTAGTTTTCACTCAAAATAAAAACGCAAAACCTCTAGTTCAGGAGAAAAGCCTGTATTCGCTTGGGAAAGGGTGTTGGATTCGACTTGTTTTCCAGATTGTGAATTGGCTTGAAATACGTA
>DATNPT010000426.1:0-4310 GCA_036703075.1 Chroococcales cyanobacterium | reverse complement strand
TCGCTGGGTTGTTGCTAGTGAAGGAACCGTGAAATGGCGGGATAAATGGGCGTCTGGACGTGAGTCGTGACATCCTCCCGACGCTCACCTTTCAGGTAGAGCGTGGAACTTATCGCCCCTCAAACTCCCCAGTAGTTAATTCGACTTAAGTTGAATGGCACTGACTTAAGGCGAAAGTTGTAGGTATTAGAGAAAACCCGGACTTGGGGGTTTCCTCCAAACCCCCATTGGGGGACAAGCGTCTCCCCCTCTCCCCCCGCGCAAGGTGATTAGTAGTTAAGTCAGTGCCATTCGACCTAAGTTAAGCAGAGTAACAGTCGCGTGTATAGCGCACAACTATTGGACTGCATGCAAATCCTTTACGTTTGGTATAGGTGCAAAACAGTAGAAGCCGATAGCTTGGGATATACATAGCAATCTCTAGAGTCGAGCGATCGCTTTTGGCGATCGCTTTTTTTTGATCGGTCTCATATTTACATAACAAGCAATCTTATTTTGCTCGGAAGCGAAGTTAAAAGCACTCCTACTTTAAGTTCTTTCTTAAGAAAGGGAAGCGTTCAACAAGTTCTTTCCTCTTATACAGAAGACAAGATTTAAAAAATAGGTAACTTAGCAGTCAGTGAAACACAATCATCTTCCTGGCTTTGAACCGGGTGAGCGCTTGTGGTGAACTGAAGCGCTCACCTTTTTTCCCTCTTTCCCTCTATTAAGAACGTTCGTTATGGCTAATTAAGAACAGCTCTCTATCTTTCTTAAAGATGTTATTCATTGGAATCGGTGGCGGGAACAAAATCCACAGTCCCGGCCTGACTTCCGTGGTGCTGACTTTAGTGGTAAAGACCTGAGAGCGCATGACTTCAGTAGTGCCGATCTCATGGGGGCTGATTTTCGTAACACGGGTCTGATCAAGGCAGATTTTACGGCTGCCGACCTCAGTGAAGCTGACCTGAGTAATGCAAGACTTCAGCAAGCGAAACTCATGAAGTCTGACCTTAGTGGAGCCAGCCTCGATGGAGCGAATCTCAATGGAGCGAATTTGACAGGAACAATCATGCCTGATGGATTAGTTCAGGATTAATTCTATTTGCACAGAAAGTACACGGGTAGGGGCAAGACATGTCTTGCCCCTACTGGTTTATCGCTTTTTATTTAGTTTTTGATAACTGTAATTGATACAAGTTTTTGATGCAATTGAAAAAGCTCTGAAGCAGAAATGAATAGTTTTGAATTTAGTTCTCAGCGAAAACTCATTGTGCTGCGTTAAAAAAATGAGGAACACTCAACAGGACAAGGTTGTGTGAAACAAACCTTATCACGCTTAACTATCTAGCAGTTCTTGGTACGATTACCTTGTTAACCGCGATTGACAAAGAGGCACATTCACCGCTTGACACCTCCTTAGTCAGGGTATGGTGACTCTACCGTCTCCAGCGTCTGTTGAGCTAAATTAACACCGCTTCACGAGAGAGGTTTATCTATGGCAATTTCTGATTGGCTTGGCTTACTTCATCCTGCGATCGCAGTTTTCTTCGTTTTTCCTTTAATTGGTATGGTGGTGAACTTTGCATGGCAAACTCGCCAGCGACGACTGCAAACTGTCACCGAAGGCAAGAGCAAAATTCCCCCAGTTGTAGGACGCGACCATGTGAATATTGGTCGTTGGTTGACGGGAGCGGTTGTCGGAATTGCCTTACTCGGCCTTGCTTACGCGATTTTTGAACACATCATCTCTGACCAGATTTGGAGCAAGAACCCCGCTCAGGCGATCTTTATCGTGTTGATGTTTGCCGCTACCATCGGCTCTTTGGTATTCCTGTATCAAGCAAGACAGGTACACTGGCGAGCAATTTTTGCCACCCTAACTGGAACGGGTTTAGTTGTTCTCGGCTGTCAGGATGGAGTGTTTCGGCGTACCAATGAATGGTATTGGTCGCACTACTACATTGGGATAGCGGCTGCACTGCTGATGGTGTTTTCATTAGCGATCGTCGAAGATATCTATAAAGATCGCTCCAACCGTTGGCGCTATGTCCACGTTATTTTAAATTGCGTTGCCTTGCTTTTATTTATGGGACAAGGCATAACGGGTACGCGGGATTTACTCGAAATTCCTCTCTCCTGGCAAAAACCCTTTGTCTATCAGTGTGACTTTGTGAATAAGACTTGCCCCCAACCAGCACCACCCAGCAAAAGCTAAGCTGTTTGGACAATAGTCATATCTATGCTGGAAACTCAGGAAAAGTCAGCCGTGCCTGTACCCAGCCTCTGTAAAAAGAATTATGCGATCGCACTCAGCCTATCCTGAGGCAGGTACACCCTAATCCAGCAGGAATTATTACAATCCGTTGCCAATCAAGATGAACGGTGCCCAGTAGTAGGGGTGGCTGAGGTTACTATTAACGACTGCTGGTACAGTACTGCGGACATGCTGCTGTACTTCCAGCCCTCGTTGTTGACCTAATCCTGTGTAATTGCCAGTAATCAGAGCAATTTGAGCTTGCTGTAGGGCATTGGCTTTTGTCGTGTTGCCATTTTCCAAGACGGCATAGAAGGTATCCATCAAAGCTTGAGTACCGCCATCATCGACCTTCCACAGAGAGGCAATAGCCGCTCTTGCCCCCGTTCGTTGCATCTGGTAGCCAAAACCGAGGAGTTCTTTGCCGTCCCCCAACTTGTCACCTAAACCTGTTTCACAAGCAGACAGAACCATCAACTCGACATTGGGCAAACGCCAAAGTTCTATATCCCGAAGGCTGGCACGACTGCCATCGCCAAACAGAATAAAAGAATCTTCTGGTTGTCCGGTGACAAAGGCAGCATGAGTTGCCAGATGCACAATCGAGTAGTCGTTCATCTGGAAAACGCTGTCTCGATTAAATTGCCGATCCAACACTTTCATGGTGTGGGGAACTATTTTTGCTAAATTTTCTACCTCAATCCCTGCATACTTTAGACCCCGAAAACTAAACTGTCGATCGCCGACTTGGAAGGTATAACTGCCTTGAGTAAAGGCAGCGGCGAAGACTTGTAAGGGTGCAAGGCTTTGCCCCTGCAAAGGTTTAGTGTTGAGTTTGGTAAGGCTGAGGGCAGTGATGTTGTTAACGCTAAAGCGCTGCACTAGCCATTGGTTACCATCATAGACAGCAGCAAGTGGAATATAACGCAACTGTCCATCAGGAGCATAGATGATCGTTTTGGTCTTGGCTTGAGCTAAGTCATTTTCAATAGGTTTAATCAGCCAATCATAGAGCTGACGAGCGGGCGTTTTAGCATCGGTGTTAGGATTTTTTAGAGCAGTACGGAAGTCTGCGATCGCTCGATTAAGGTCTTCTCGTTTGACAGGAACAGTGCGGCGAATGGGGGGAGCGTAAGGCGTGACTAAAACTAATTCCAGGCGCTGATCGAGAACGAAGGGATAAAGAATTACGGCATCTTGTTGGAGTCTAGCGAGGTCACCTTGTAAGCTTAAGGCACTGTTATCCAAGTCAAAGCTCTGTCCTCCAGTCGTTTGCCTGAGTTGTGCCACCAGTGTTGTTACTTCAGAACTCTTGAGAAATTCAAGAAATTGTTGAGTAATCTGCTCTTGATTTTTTCTAAGTGCAATGACACGCTGTCGTTGAGATTCGGTTTGGTTGGCTGGGGGAATACTGCCCAACTCAGCGAGTTCTTTGCCCTGCTCAATTGCTTGATTGAGAATTGCCTCGTAGCCGTTTTTAATTTCCTGTTCTGGAGGACGATTGGCAATACCCGGAGGAGTCGTGTCACTGTCTCGCACGTTGTTCAGATAGTCTTCTAGTTCCTGCACTTTAACCAAATCCAGCACTTGTTGAGCTTCTAGTACTCGATCTTGCTTCAGGAGTAAATCAGCGAGATGGCGATACGTGCTGGCAACGGTTTGTGTATAGGACTGCTGGTGTTCCCTTGGTAACCCTTGTAGATCGTGCCGAATTGTTTCTCTGACGTTAACAGACTGCTTGTAGAAAATAATGGCTAGTTCGGGTTGGTTTTGTTGAGTGAGCAGGTTGCCAATATTACTCAGTGCTAACCCTTCTCCTGCGCGATCGCCAATTTCTCGCGCCATTGCCAACCACTGCTGATAAAATTCGATCGCATTTTGATAGTGTTGCAGGGAATAGTAAATATTGCCCAGACCGCCTAAAGAGTTTGCTTCTCCTACGCGATCGCCAATTTCCCGCGCAACTGCCAACGACTGTTGATAAAACTCTCTCGCTTGCTGATATTGACCTAAGTAAAAGTAAGTATTACCTAAATTGTAGAGAGAATTAGCTTTTTCTTTGAGAAAAACGTAG
>DATNPT010000166.1:0-17218 GCA_036703075.1 Chroococcales cyanobacterium | reverse complement strand
CGCTCTACGTGGGGCAAGAAGACCAGCAGATGCCAAAGATTTTGGCAAGTGTTGTCGGGAATGTCCCCCCGGATTTGTTATGGTTCAACCCAACGATTACAGGTCAGTTGGTCGAATTGGGGGCAATTCGTCCCCTAGAGGATTTACTGAACACCTCACCAGTGAAACGCGAAATTGACCCAGCGCTATTTGCTTCGATGCAATTTCAAGATCGTGTCTGGTCGGTACCGTTTGGCACCAACAATGCAGGAATTTTTTATCGTCCGAGTTTGTTTGCAGCAGCGGGAATTACCCAACTGCCACGCACTTGGGAGGAGTTACGACAGGTTGCCAAAACCCTGACGAGCGATACTGATGGTGATGGTCGGATCGATCGCCATGGCATATTATTGCCGTTAGGTAAGGGGGAGTGGACAGTCTTTATGTGGTTGCCATTTCTGTGGAGTGGTGGCGGGGATTTGACCAGTGGGAATGGAGGAGAACACTTGGAGAGTATGGTTAACGAACTCCCCGCGTCACCGCGTCACCGCGTCACCGCGTCTTCTCTTGATGTAAATTTTCTCAGTGACGGTGCAATAAGAGCATTACAGTTCTGGCACGACTTGATGGCAGACGGTTCAGCCGTGTTGTCGGCACCGGAACGGGGGTATGAAATGGATGGCTTTCTCGCCGGAAAAGTGGCGATGCAGTTGTCTGGCCCTTGGACGTTGGGACAACTGCAAGCGACGGGCGTTGATTTTAGCGTTTTTCCGATGCCGTCTGAGGTGAAACAGGCAACCGTGATGGGCGGAGAGAATCTGTTTTTGTTTAAAACCACGCCAGAACGCGAACAGGCAGCGTTTAAGTTTGCCGAGTACGTTTTAGGGGAAGAGTTTCAGACGCAGTGGGCACTTGGCACAGGTTATTTGCCGGTGAATCTCAAGGCGCGTCAAAGTGAGGTTTACCAAGCATTTATAGAACGGCAACCAGCGGTCAAAGTGTTTCTGGAGCAAGCCAACTCTGGGCGATCGCGTCCCATCTTTAGGGGTTACAATCGGATTTCTGAGAGTTTGGGTCGCGCAATCGAGGCAGTTTTGCTCGGTCAAAGCTCTCCCAAGGACGCACTTGAGAAAGCCCAACACCGTCTGAACTGGGTTTTTCAATAAAGCAGTTCTCCTCAAGGAGGAGGTATAAGGTTGTGGATTTTCGGTGTACCAATAGAGATTTGGGTGAATTCTTCCTCAAACCCCAAATTTCAGCGCCGCCAACTCCCAGCAGAAATCTTTGCCATCTGCTGAGCTGTTGGATGGCTTTGATAGATTTGGTGGGTTACGACTCTATTGAGTATAGGTATTGCCGCCTTTGCTGCAAAGCAATCTGAACTCGGTCATACTCCGTTTTTAATTGTGCCACGATCGCTCCTGTACCATCGAGAAGACCGTTACTTCCTCGTGTTTCCAACTCTTGGCACAGCTGAGCTAACTCGATCGCGCCCAGCAAAGCACTACTTGACTTGAGAGTATGAGCAGCCTGTTGCAGGTCTTTCGCTATTTCCTGAGCAAGCGCCCGATCGATCGCTTGTAGCAGCACTGAGGATTCTTCTAAATAATGATCGATTACTCCGACCAAAACTTCGTCTTGGTTCATCATTTCACGCAAGTCTTGAAATTTCGCAGCATTAATGCATGAAGCAAGGGAGTTGAGATCTGAGGAATTGTGCTGGTTACCATTCGCTAGACCTAACGGGAATTCTACCACTAGTTTCGGCACAGCCCCGTTGGCAACGCGATCGCTTCCATTGCTTCCATTGAGAGACGGGTTGTGTCCAACAGAAGAAGCTTGTTCTCGAACAGTGTTCTCCTGTTTCCCCTGGAGTCCATTTTCATTTGCGATGGTCGCTTCGCGTTCCCCGAAGGGGTTCTCGAAGAGTACCGCCGTAGGCATCGCGCTCGAAAGCTGACCACTCTGAATCGCCTCGTGACCTTTGCTCAAGGCACGAATCAGTTCTGCGACTCGAATCGGCTTGCTGACGTAGTCGTTCATGCCTGCTGCCAAGCACATCTCCCGATCTCCCGGCATCGCATTCGCTGTCATGGCGATAATCCAAGGACGTTTGAATTTTGAATGAGTGTGGTGTTGATTGGCTTGAGAGCTATTTGGGCTTCTCTTCTCCTCTTGTAATGCTGGGTCGTCAGACCATTCTTGCTGAATGCGACGGGTAGCCTCCAATCCATCCATCTCTGGCATCTGCACATCCATCAACACTACATCATAAGGTTGACGGTGTAGAGCTTCTAGTACTTCCAAACCGTTGCCCGCTACATCGGCTCGATACCCCATGCGCTGCAACAGGTGTAAGGCGACTTGCTGGTTGACGATATTGTCCTCGGCTAGCAGAATTCTTAGCGGTAAGCGTTCGGCTAAGTGAGGGTCAATCTGAGAGGAAATAGAGGCAGGTCGGACTTTAATCGGCTGTCCCAGCAAAACCTGATTGAGAATGTCAAACAGCTGAGATTGTTTAATGGGTTTGCTGAGAAGGGCAGCAAAGTGGCGATTGAGGCTTTCGTCGCTACTTTGTGGCTTGCCAATCGAGGTCAGCATGACTAAAGGTAACGTCTGGCTACTCGGCTGCTTGTGAATTTCTGTTGCCAGAGCTAACCCATCCATTTCTGGCATCTGCATATCCAGAATCCCTAGGTCGAATCGCTCTCCTTGATGCAACCACCCTAACGCTTCTTCACCAGATTCAGCTGCACGGGTTAGCATTCCCCAGCAATTCGCCTGCATCATCAGAATTTGCCGATTTGTCTCATTGTCATCGACGATGAGCAGTCGCTTCCCAGTTAACTCTGGCTGGCAAGTCTGAAGCTCATTCATCTCTGCATTAGGAATCGCTTGGGCAACGACCGTGAAGTAAAACGTCGAGCCTTGACTAACTTGGCTTTCAACCCACAGAGTACCCCCCATGACTTCGCTCAGTTGCTTGCAAATCGCTAGACCCAGTCCCGTGCCGCCATACTTGCGAGTGGTTGAGGAATCCACTTGGCTAAAGGGCTTGAACAAGCGATCTAAGCGATCGGATGCAATGCCAATACCCGTATCTTTTACGGCAAATTGGATTTTGTAGAAGGAGTGCGGGGAAGATGCCGAGAAGTTTGCCGTTAGCGTCAGTACATCAGTACCTTGTGTGCTACCTGGGTCAAGCCCCCGTATCCCCATTTTCTGGGCTGTTACCGTAACAACAACTTCTCCAACCTCTGTAAATTTAATGGCATTGCCGAGCAGATTGATCAGGATTTGGCGCAAGCGCGTTTCATCGCCCAAAAATGTATGGGGTATGGTTGGGTCAATCTGGTAAACCAGTTCAAGGTTTTTCTCGGCTGCTTTAGCGGCAAGTAGATCCAGGGATTCTTCAACGCAGGTTCGTAGCTTGAAAGGCTGTTCCTCTAACTCCAGTTTGCCGGACTCAATTTTGGAGAAATCTAGGATATCGTTAATGATCGCCAGTAGGGCATCACCACTGCTGCGAATGGTTTCAACAAAGTCTCGTTGCTGAGGTGTTAGCTGAGTATCCAATAGCAGTCCCGTCATGCCAATCACACCGTTCATTGGCGTGCGGATTTCGTGACTCATGGTGGCGAGAAATTCGCTTTTCGCACGGGTGGCGGCGAGTGCCCGATCGCGAGTTTGGTGCAATTCCTGTGCGGCTTGTTGGCGTCCAATTTCTCCACCAATCCACTGGGCCATGAGCTTTAACAGTTCGATCTCTAACGCTTTGAAGGGCTTGTGGCGAGGCGTGAAGCTAGAAAAGCTTAAGGTTCCATACACCTTGCCAGCAACAACGACTGGTACTCCAATATACGTTTCCAGTTGAAAGACTTGGTAACACGGATGATTGCGCCATGGGGACATTCCGGCAGAGGTGATGCAAAGAGGGCTTTGCGTTCGTAGAGTCTCGTGACAATAAGTCTGCCTCAGATCGAAAATGGCACCTTTAGTATTGATGTTGTTCGAGAGTTGAGCCGCAACGACTTCATATTGGTCTTCGATGGTGGTACCCTGGAGTGCTAGCGCCAACGAAGAGGTTTGTACGTCTCGACTCGCTGCCGTTGCTCGCTCGCCTCGATCGCGGCTCAAAGCGCGATCGCTAACCGCTTCGACGCGGGACAAAATACCGATATCAACACCGAACTGTCGCCGTCCCAAATTCAATAGTTTTTCCAAGCATCGATCGAAATCCAGGGATGGAGATGAAATCACTTCATAAAGCGCTCGCAGGGCTGTCTCGCTCTCTCTCACTTCTTGCTCGACCCGTTTACGTTCGGTAATATCGATCGCAATGCCTAAAATGGCTGGAGTGTCCGATCCAGCAACTGAAAACGGAATTTTTGTGGTTTGTAGAATGCGAACATTGCCTTGAGCGTCTGTAAAGATTTCCTCCGGAATATATTTTGCCTGTCCGTTGTTAATCACCTGTAGCTCATCGTCTCGCAGCTGACGCACTTCCTCGTGGGATTTGGCAAAGTCGGCATCATTCATGTTGAGCATCTGTTCAACAGAGGTACCGTAGGCATCTGCGATCGCCTGATTGACTAAAATAAACTTACCGTCTTTGTCCTTGGCGAAAATGAAGTGAGGAACTAAGTCAAGTACCTGACGCAGCTTCTGCTCGCTCTGTTGCAACTTTTCCTCGGCGAATTTGCGCTCGGTGATGTCTACAACTGAACCTTCATAGTAAAGCAGTACCCCGGTAGCATCGCGAACGGCCCGCGTATTTTCTGAAATCCAGATGATGCTACCATCTTTGCGATAGACTTGGGATTCAAAATTGAAGACTGCACCGTATTCGTGCATGGCGCGAGTAAACTCGTCACGCCAGTTTGGGTCAACGTAAATGTTGCGATCGAGTTCGCTAAGTTTCCCAATCAAATCTCGTGATGACGAGTAACCATAAATTCGCGCTAACGCTGGATTTGCACTGAGATAGCGTCCATCCGATGTCGCTTGGAACATTCCACTAATGGCGTTTTCAAAGATACTGCGATATTTCTCTTCAGCATGCCGCAGAGCCTTCTCTATCTGGATGCGCTCGGCAATCTCAGCTTCTAATTGTTCATTCACCCATCTCAGTTGGGCCGTTCGCTCGTTAACTCGTTCCTCCAACTCAGTATTTAATCTGCGAACGTGTTCTTCGGCTTGTTGGCGTTGTCTTACGGCAGCTTCGCTAGCGCGAATTTCCTTTTCGAGTGCCTGATTCGTCGCCTCCAGTTGGGCTGGACTGGGTAGGGCTAAGGCTTGAGGCACCAACGGGATAAGGCTCAACGCCGTGTAAAACGAAACTATCGCAGTAGCGGCTTTAATCAAGCCAGATAGCCAATAGACAGGATGCCAGAGCGTCCAAACGTCCATGAGATGTCCCGTTCCACAGGCAATGATAAATGCTCCAAATAACAGAAACACGCCGTGAAAAGGTACATCTTGTCTCTTTTGGACGAAATAGACCAATACAATCGGAATTGAATAGTAGGACAGGGCAATAATCAAGTCTGACGCTACATGTAACAGCACCAAATTGGTCTGCCACAAGTAGCAATGCCCATGAGGAATAAAAGATCCACTATCAAAAAAGCTTTGTAGGAACTCTAGCATCATGCTTTCTTCACAAATAAAAATAAGAAATATAGCCCTTGAAGGTGGGAAAGGAAAGTAAGCTTTTTAATGATGAATCCTATGATTCGATCGTTAGGAGACTTTACTTATTAGTAATTGTCACATTAGTGCATCTATTAAATCTCCAATACCGCTTAGTTTTGCTTTTAACTTATTACCGATCGCTGCCACCATTACGGAAGCCATGCATTAACTAAGCGAATTGTTTTTTATGAAGCAATTCACCCAAACTTAAGCCACTGATAAATCACCCGTCTCTATTAGTAGCACAACCCTCTGGCAAACGCAGCTTGTTTACCACCATGCCACTTCTTTTTTCAAAATCAAGACAGAAGCTTTATCTTTCTATAAATTATTTGAAACCTTTCTTAACAATTGGTTGCGACTAATTATATCCATCTACTTATATCTATAACGCTCGTTCCTTTTGCTATACCTTCTCTATAGTCGAGAGGCACAAATAGCAGCACCAATTAATCCCACGTGGGGGTTTAAAACAATGTGTACCGGCACTTTTTCGAGTAGCGGACTCACCCGACCTTTGTGACTAAACGCATGCAAGAAACTGCCCTCTTGCATCAGTGTGAGAATTTTGGCAGCAATTCCTCCGGCCACATAGAAACCGCCATAGGGTAAAAGCTTGAGGGCAAGATTACCCGCTTCGGCACCGTAGGCTTCTACGAACATTTGCAACGTTTGTTCGCAAAGGCGATCGCTTTTTTCCAGTGCAGCTTTTGCGATCGCAGCAGCAGGCTCTACACTTTTTTCAGTTTGGCCAGTTTCCTGTTCCCAGGTTCTCACAATTTGACCGATCTCCGGTGACTCTTGAGCCACTCTGCGATCTCTCAAAAATTGATAGATGGCAACGATGCCTTGACCGGAAACTACTCGCTCGACAGAAATCCTCTGCACATCATACTTATCCCGTAAGTATTGCAAAAGCTGAAATTCTATTTCCGTGCGGGGAGCAAAGTCGGTATGCCCGCCTTCAGTCGCAAAGACTTGATATTTATTGTCGGCTTGCCGAATTAGAAAGCCTTCTCCTAAGCCCGTACCAGCACCGAGGACAGCAATGGGGGCGTCCGGTTGAGGAGTTGCCCCTTGCAGAGTATATAGATCGTCCGCGTCCAAACCCAAAATACCGTAACCAACGGCAGCAAAATCGTTGATCAGGGTAATTTGGTCGATTTCGAGTTCCTTCTCCAAACGTCTAGCGTCTAGATACCAAGCGAGATTAGTCAGTGTTGAAGTGTCTTTGACGACTGGCCCTGCGATCGCGAAACATGCTTTCTTGGGGCGCAAGGGCTTACCCTGATGTTGTCCTGCCGCCGCCAAAAACTGCTGCACGATTGGCACTAAATCGGTAAAGTCGCGGCTAGGGTAACGTTCCTCGTATAGAGTCTGCCGCAAACCCGTCACTGATTCCTCTACCAGTCGCAATATGGTTTTAGTCCCGCCGATATCTCCTGCCAGTAGTACTGCTGAACGTAGTAGTGTCATACCTTATCTCCTTCCCTATCCGATTGTTGATTAGCCTAGTACTAAACTTTCATAAGCTAGCGATCGCTTATTTGGATTTGCCAAGCGAGCGACCTAGGACACTGTGCGAATGACCTTAATGAAAGCGAATCACCTCCTCCGTTCCACTGAGGTGAGACGTATCTCCGTTGAGTTCCATCACCCATTCTTGTCCTTGACGCACCAGTTTGACTAAGCAGCAGAGAGCTGCATTCACTTCAGGTGTCCCGCCAACTAACCCTTGCGTAGTACCCACCACTGATGCCCCATGACCGACGAGGAGAATATCTTGTGAGAATTGGGTTACCAGAAGCCGTGCTGTTTCGCTGGTGCGGTCGAGGACTTGATTGTTAGTTTCCGGATAACGCGCAATGACACGGGAAGTATAACTTGGGTCAATTCGGGGAAAGCGCTCTTGCAAGACTTCAAGGGGTAATCGCTCTGGCTCAGTTTTCATCCATGCTGGATTGAGCCATTCACTCAAACCCGACTCAAGCTTGATTGGCAGATCGAGGGCATCCGCAACCATACTCGCCGTTTGAACGGTTCGCAAAAAGGGTGAAGCAAAAATATGCGCGATCGATTCCCCAACGAGACGTTGACCCAGTTGCTGAGCTTGTATAACGCCATCTTCGGATAACGGCGGATCGTAAGGTCGCTCTGCCGTATTGAACCATTCAGGGTTAACAAAATCGAGGCGATTTCCGTGTCTCGCAATCCAGACGATTTGGGGCATGAATTTAGCTGATGGAATTGAAATGTTGCTGTTGACGGAATCTAGGAGTAGTTATCTACCCTACAAATAGTCTTTACTACCCAAAGTCCGCATCTTGCCATCAGCATATTAGTTGCCCTGACGTTCTCTGTACAGAGTGGGGGCTAAGGATGCAAGCGGTAATCAGAAAGGGGAATAATTACCTATTCCCTATTCCCTCAGTCGGCGGGCGGTGTTCTTCAAGTACAGGTGAAGAACACCGCCCGCCGGTGTCCTGCGAAATCTTTCTCATTTTGTTTTCCAGGATGCATTTGTTCTAAGACTCCCTGGGTACCCTCTTAAATAACGGAGTCTTAGGGTTAATAGCAGCTTTAGCGGATGCAATCTGGGTTTCGCTTTATTTAAGTAATGTTACAATATTTAATCATCGTTGCTTTAATCAAAAACTTTTATGACAATCCACCTACCACTGACCGAAACAGTTTTAGCAATAGCTATCTTATATTCCTTGTTTCTGTGGATTGAGGCTAGCTATAATGCCAGGTTAGTCATGCTGCCAATCATTCGGGGCTCGCGAAACATAACGTAATCTTTTCTCATAGAGAATAAGCTACCACTCGAAAGCTGCAAATCAGTTACGAAGACCAGCCTGTTTGCTTGAACTTCATTCATACTCATTCGAGGACTATGAAAACAGCTCAGACCTCTACAGACCTAGTCCGGACATATCTTCGAGAAATCGGTCGCGTGCCACTGTTAACCCACGAACAGGAAATTCTGTATGGAAAGCAGGTGCAGCGATTAACGGCATTAAACGGCGTGAAAGAGTCCCTGAGGGAAAAGTTGGGTTATGAACCTGCTTTGTCAGCATGGGCAAAAGCGGCCAAAATTTCGGAAGAAGAGTTGAACACTTGCATCGCTGCTGGTGAAACCGCAAAACGCAAGATGGTGGAAGCCAATCTGCGATTAGTGGTTTCAGTTGCGAAAAAATACATCAAGCGCAACGTAGACCTACTGGACTTAATCCAGGAAGGCACGATTGGGATGCAACGGGGTGTGGAAAAATTTGACCCAACCAAGGGATATCGTTTTTCTACCTATGCCTACTGGTGGATTCGGCAAGCGATCACCAGAGCGATCGCAGAAAAAGGACGCACGATTCGCCTGCCCATCCATATTACTGAGAAGCTCAACAAAATCAAAAAGGCTCAGCGTCAGTTGGCACAAGACAACGGACGAGTTGCCACCGTTTCAGAGCTGGCTCAAGAGTTAGAATTGACCCCCAAGCAGGTGCGTGAGTACCTGGAGAGAGCGCGTCAACCTGTCTCTTTGGATTTGCGGGTGGGAGATAACCAGGACACTGAACTGGTCGAACTGCTGGAAGATACGGGGCCTTCACCCGAAGATTTCGTGACTCAGGCAGCGATGCAAATTGATTTGGAAAAACTGATGGCGGATTTAACTCCTCAGCAACGCGAGGTGTTATCGCTACGTTTTGGTTTAATGGATGGACAACCCATGACCTTATCCAAAATAGGCGATCGCCTCAACATCAGCCGCGAACGAGTGCGACAAATCGAGCGGGAAGCCCTCTCAAAACTTCGCAAGCGCAAATCAGATATGCGTGAATACATTGCAGCTAGCTAGACAGGATGAGCGATGAGGGATGAAGGATGAGATTGGGAACGCCGCCGATAATTTAATCGTCTAATGTTGCAAGCCGCACAGTATTTTTTCCGACTTCATCCTTCATACTTCATTC
This sequence comes from Chroococcales cyanobacterium, assembly GCA_036703075.1. GTDB lineage: Bacteria > Cyanobacteriota > Cyanobacteriia > Cyanobacteriales > Coleofasciculaceae > DATNPC01. Next base: position 7,574 of record DATNPT010000166.1, on the reverse strand, counting down.
TTTCTCAAGAGGTGAGCAATCCGATAGCTCTGGTTCGGTTCCGCCCACTCAATCGGTGGTAATGACTTGTTACATTTATCTTGACTACTAATGAATAGAAGTAAAGATTAAGACAACAAGTAAATCTTTCCCAGCGAGGAAAGAAGGCTCAGCCATTAGGAGGTAAAAGGTGAACGACATATCCGACCACACCCCTGAATTTTTTGAAGGTGATGCCAACACCAATTTGTTGTGGGATTACGTGCAATCGATGAGTCCAGAGACGATCGCTCAACTCTCGAAGCCAATGTCTTCTGAAGTGTTTCAGGTCATGGAACGCAATATCGTTGGACTCTTAGGAAATCTCCCTTCAGAACATTTTGGTGTAACGATAAATACCAGCCGAGAAAATCTCGGTCGTCTGTTAGCTTCAGCAATGATTAGTGGCTATTTCCTACGCAACGCCGAACAACGAATGGTGTTTGAGAAGTCTTGGCAAATGGCTGAATCTCATAGTTCAGATGTAGGTGAATAGAACAGCAGCGAACAGTATCCAGAATTCTTGGCTAGGAAAGACCGCAATTGCAACAGCAATTCTATCCGGCAGAGGGGCAAATTAGCCTGCCGGTTTTGCCCATTGAGGGACAACAGCAAGCACTGCTCAACTGGTATGCCAATGCCAAGCGAGACTTACCTTGGCGGCGCGATCGCGATCCGTATAAAATCTGGGTATCCGAGATTATGCTTCAGCAAACCCAGGTCAAGACGGTTTTGCCGTACTATCAGCGTTGGTTAGAGCAATTTCCCACAGTAGAAGCATTGGCGTCAGCCGATTTACAGCAGGTACTCAAAGCGTGGGAAGGGCTGGGATATTACACCCGCGCTCGCAACTTACATCGCTGTGCTCAAGAACTCATGCAGAGGTATGGTGGTATCTTTCCTACACGGTTTGAAGATGTTTTGGCGTTGCCGGGAATTGGGAGAACAACGGCGGGGGGAATTCTCAGTGCAGCCTTCAGTCAGCCTGTAGCGATTCTCGATGGCAATGTGAAGCGAGTGCTAGCACGATTGATTGCGTTACCCGTGCCACCCGCAAAAGCGACGAAACAGCTTTGGGAACTCTCAGAAGCACTACTCGATCGCGAACAGCCCAGAGATTTTAATCAAGCCTTGATGGATTTGGGCGCTACTGTCTGCACGCCCAAAAATCCTAGTTGTCAGAGTTGTCCCTGGATGTCCCATTGTCAGGCGTACAATTTAGGTATTCAGTCCCAAATTCCCATGCGTGAAACCTCTTCTCCTTTACCTCACAAAATCATTGGTGTTGCCGTCATCTGGAACGAGCAGGAGCAAATCTTAATCGATCGCCGCCGTCCTGAAGGTTTATTAGGCGGCTTATGGGAGTTTCCTGGTGGAAAAATTGAGCTGGGTGAAACGGTTGAGGAATGTATTAAACGGGAAATCCTGGAAGAATTAGCCATCGACATTGAAGTGGGCGATCGCTTAATTACCATCGAACACGCCTACAGTCATTTTCGCGTTACCCTCACCGTGCATCACTGCCGTCACATCGCAGGCATCCCTCAACCCCTTGAATGTGATGAAGTTCGTTGGGTAACCTTAGATGAACTTGACCAATTTCCCTTCCCAAAAGCTAATACTCAGATTATCGCTGCCCTACGGCAAAATTCTAAGAGGGGAAACGAGCAATAGAAACGATTATCGATAGATCGGCAAGGTAAAGTGAAAGCAGCCACCCGTGTTAGGGGCTGTATCAACCCAAATGCGACCATAATGAGCGCGAACGATTCTTTGGCACAGAGATAAACCCAGCCCATATCCGTCTTTCTCTTCATCTCGCTTGAGTCGGAAATGGTCTTCAAAAATGCGATCGCGATTCTCTTCGGGAATGCCCGGCCCACTATCGTAAACGCTCACCTGAATTTTCTGGGTGGTGCGGTGAAGCATCGAAACTTGAATTGAGCCCCCTACGGGTGCGTACTTGCTAGCATTATCGAGAAGATTGACCAATACCTGACGCACCAATTCTTCATCAGCATAAACACAAGGCAAATCTTGGGGAATATCTGTTTCCACTTGCTGGGATTTGAGCTGAAATTGGTCTTTCATCTGAACCAACACCTCTCTGCAAAGTCTCCCTAGTTGGAATTTTTGAGGTCGGACATTAAATTCAACGCTGGCTCCTTTCGCCCCTTGTAAAAGATCGGTAATCATGCGATCCATACTACGAAACTGAAGGCGAGCTTGCTCAATTAATCGTGACTTTAGGGCGGGTGTCAAGCCTGCTGTAGCCCCATTAGGCTTGGGTCGATGGTCAAATTCTAGCGTCTCTAGAGCAATTGAGGCAGCCGTTAAGGGACTTCGCAAGTCATGAGCCAACATCGCTAGCACTTGATCTTTAAAGCGTAGCTGATCGAGTAGTTCTTGTTTTTCTTGTTTGAGGCGAAAGATTTCGTCAGAGAGTCGAATCAGCTCAATCGAGGACGCCATAGAACTGATTGTTGATGCGGGAGCTTGAGCTGGGGGAGATGAGTTAACAGGGGAGAGCAAGGAACTATTTTGGGCCACCTCTGCCTGATATTCTTCGACAGAATGTTGCCAGCGAGGCCACCAGTTCTTCATCTGAGCGACTAAATTACTACCGGCAAGCGTTTGTTTGGGTTTCGGGTGAATCTTGATCAGTGCTGGAGTTGCGACAAGCTTAAAGTGTTCGGCCAGATAGGGTTGTTCTCCAACATCCACAATCATCAGTTCAAAGGCATAGTCAGCCCTCAAGCTCTCAAGATAACTGCGGATTTGCTGGATATGTTTCCGGGAACCGATCCGTTCATCAATAAACAGTAGTAGCTGCAATGATGCTGCCGAATCAGCTGATTTTTCAGGGATTGCCTGCATGCAATTTGGTGTAAGCACTGGGGACAAACAAGATAAGGCTTTAACAACAGTTAGCAATGAGTCGTCGCTTTTGGATTTTAGATTGCCGATCCTTAGGTTGGGGAACTACTGGGTTATTCCCTATCCGCTACAATGCTCGATCTAGAATCCAAACTCTAAACTTGGTTGACTAGCTGCTGCCAGGGGTGTATGCTTCCCTACAATTTAATACCTATTTTAGATTTTGTCGGTATAATCTACACCTTCTGGTAACCATTCGACTTTCCGTATAACCCGAAGCCTTTCTACGCACTCTTTAGCCCCTTTCATCCTAAAATCTTAACAGACTGTAAGATCTCCCTCCTTCTGCCTCAGTCAAAGTTATTCACTGAATCTAGGACTCCAAATTCACTTATGGTTACAGGCTACGTCGCTCTTGTCCTTCACGCCCATCTACCGTTTGTTCGCCATCCGGAAAGTGACTACGTCCTTGAAGAAGAGTGGTTATTTGAAGCCATTACTGAAACATACATCCCTCTGCTGCATGTATTTGAAGGGTTAAAGCGGGATGGTGTTGACTTCAAAATGACCATGAGCATGACCCCCCCGTTGGTGTCAATGCTCCGCGACCCACTCTTACAAGAGCGTTATGACGAACACTTAACGAAACTGGAAGAACTTACTGAAAAGGAGGTTGAGCATAACGAACACAACGGTCATATTCGCTATCTAGCCGAATATTACGCAACGGAGTTCAACAAGATTCGCCATACCTGGGAGAATTACAAGGGTGATTTAGTCACGGCGTTTAAGCAGTTTTTAGACACCAATAACCTGGAAATCATTACCTGTGGTGCTACTCACGGATATTTTCCGCTGATGAAGATGTACCCACAGGCAGTTTGGGCGCAAATTCAGGTAGCTTGCGAACATTACGAGGAAAACTTTGGGCGTCCTCCTAAGGGAATTTGGTTACCAGAATGCGCGTACTACGAAGGCGTGGAGCGGATGCTGGCGGATGCAGGATTACGCTACTTCCTGACGGATGGGCATGGTATTTTGTATGCTCGCCCTCGCCCGCGTTTTGGCACGTATGCGCCAATCTATACGGAGATGGGAGTTGCCGCGTTTGGTCGCGACCATGAGTCATCCCAACAGGTTTGGTCTTCTGAGGTGGGATATCCTGGAGCAGCGGAGTATCGGGAGTTTTATAAGGATTTAGGCTGGGAGGCAGAATACGATTACATTAAGCCCTACATTATGCCGAACGGGCAACGAAAGAATACGGGCATTAAGTATCACAAAATTACGGGGCGTGGTTTGGGGTTAGGGGATAAGGCACTCTATGACCCCTATTGGGCGAGAGAAAAGGCAGCAGAACATGCGGCGAACTTCATGTTCAACCGAGAACAGCAGGTTAACCATCTTGCGGGGATTATGCAGCGGCCGCCGGTTGTAGTTTCTCCCTATGATGCGGAGCTATTTGGTCACTGGTGGTACGAAGGTCCCTGGTTTATCGATTACTTGTTCCGCAAGTCATGGTACGACCAGCAAACCTACCAGATGACACACCTGGCAGATTATTTACAAGCGCATCCTACCCAACAAGTTTGCCGCCCCTCTCAATCTAGTTGGGGCTTCAAGGGGTTTCACGAATACTGGTTGAATGACACGAATGCCTGGATTTATCCTCACCTGCATAAAGCCGCAGAACGGATGATCGAGCTAGCCTGTCGAGAACCGGAGGATGAGCTGGAGTGGAAAGCACTCAACCAAGCGGCGCGAGAACTCCTGCTAGCGCAATCTTCAGACTGGGCGTTTATTATGCGTACTGGAACAATGGTACCTTATGCAGTACGGCGGACGCGATCGCACTTGATGCGCTTCAATAAGCTCTATGACGACATCAAAATAGGCAAGATTGACAGTGGTTGGCTGGAAAAAGTGGAGGAAATCGACAACATTTTCCCCAGCATCAACTACCGCGTTTACCGACCGTTGTAATAGGCGTATTGTTTCATGGACGAAGGGCTAATGATGCCTTGGCGAGAGCTGAACCCTAAGTCAAAATTTAATGAATAAAACGCTTCCCTATCTTCAAGGCGCAAGAACTATCCTGCGCCTTGCTGACTTAGATGATGTCTCTGCTATTATTCGCTACTACCGTGAAAACGCAGCTCATCTAGCTCCATTTGAACCGCTAAAATCTTCAGCGTTTTACACAAAAAGCTATTGGTGCGAACAGGTTAAGCAAGCGATAGAGGAATTTCAAACTGACCGTACCCTTAGACTCTTTGTGTTTCAGAAGGATAGCGAGGGGGTAGTTATCGGGTCAGTTAACTTTCGGAATTTCGTGCGAGGCGTGTTTCAAGCCTGTACCCTTGGCTACAGTGTAGCAGAGGCTTACCAGGGAAAGGGTTACATGACAGAAGCCTTGCAGGTAGCGATTAGCTATGTATTTACTCAACTGAACATGCATCGCATCACGGCGTCCTACCTACCCCATAATCAACGCAGTGGGAAGCTGTTAAAACGGCTGGGCTTTGTCGTGGAGGGATACGCCTATGACTACATCATGATTAATGGGAAGTGGGAAGATCATATTCTCACCAGTTTAGTGAACCCAAGTTGGAATTTTTATTAGACTGCGCCACGAGTCGGAAATATAGCAACTCTCAGTGCGTGGGGTACAGGGTTTGTGTATTCCATCCAAGTGAGAACCGCTATAAATGGTGGCTTCAGCACTATTGAATTTTTTGTTCTCGAACTAAGGTAAGACTGACCCATTCTCCTTTATCGCTGTAGGTGCGAACGAGTCGCTGGCGTCGATTGGGTTGTAACAACCAACCGACTTCTAGCACAAAAACATGACCGGGTTTAACGACTAAAGGGCAGTTGGAGGACGCTCCATCTGGTAGCAGCACGACTTGGGTGGGTAAAGCACTTTGGTCGAAGGAGAGTACTGAACCGTTAATCTGAGCAGTAGAGCTAATCGTGCGAGCTGATGCTCCAGCTCCATAACTGAGCTGTTGTACGATACGATTAGTGTCTTCGCGATCGATTTTGAGGTGAGTAGGATAGGTATCAGGCGATCGCAAATCGGAATAAATCGTCATCGCCTCGCCTTGCCATTCTCCCAACAACTGTTCCACGGTTAAGGGTGGACGTTCTGGAGTATCTGTACCTGCGAGTTTTTCCCGAATTAAGGTTAATCGTTCTAACTGATTCTCTTTATTATAAAGTTGCACCAAACGCAAACGGCGATCGCCCTCAATTAAGCCCAGTTCTGCGCCAAATTCTGAGAAAGGACCCCACTGAATTGAGCCTTGCGAGAACGCGCCATTTTCTAAAAACAGGGTACTGCGATTGAGAGAACTGTATTCTAAAACTTTTTCATTGACAGGTTGACCGGGTGGGAGACGTCGGATAATCTGACGAATGGTTTGATTATTATTGAGTCCTTCCAAGCTCACTACAGTAGGTATATCTTCCAAAAGTTTTCCTTGAGGCGAGAAGCGGGTAAATGAGCCTTGCCATTCGCCTAGATTTTTTAAAAGATATTCCCACTGTGATGTCATCTTTCTATTTACAGAGTGGACTGCAAGCGATCGTTTCTACAATTGTAGGAGGTTCCAAAGTCAAATCAATATACCGTGGCTTGGCTGGAGAAAATTGCTTTTTATCTTCACTGTCCGAGTAATTGAACAAGATTTTAATAAATGCTGAGGTTAGCAGCCCATGATTTCTCAATTGGCAAACGTTAATCTACCCGAGCAGACTGAATTAATTTTCGCAGTAGTATCAGCCGCCCTAAGTAGAGACCAAGCAACGCTGACTCGGCTCCTCAAGCAAGTCGTTTATAGTCTTCCATTTCAATACCCAGAGTGTTTGAGAGGGGAAATTGCCAGCAACTTGCTGATCCAGATTACAAGAGAGCTTGAGAACTCTCTGGGAAGTCCAACTCATCCGACAATGGCGTGGTTTGTTGTCTATGTCGGCTTGGGTTCATCTCCACCAGAAGCGGTTCAAGCGGTGCAAATGATTCTCGAAAAAGACTTTAAACCGTTTGAAGATTTTTTCGTCGATCGCCAAGGTATTCATTTCTACGATCGCGGAGCTACTTCAGAAAAAATTAAGCAAATTCCTGAACGATTATCTGAGTTTACCCAGATGAGAGTCAGGATTAATGCTTCAGAGGTTGATGGAGTGATGGAGAGATTTAATTTATCTGAAGCCGAGGCAAGAGATTTGTTACTCAATCTCAAGATTTTGGAAAAGAAAATGGACGTACCTGTTGAGCAATTATTGTGTATTTTAGATTGCAGTCCTGGGCTACGCCAAGAAGTCATGCGAGCAGATTTGACTAGCAATACTGTCAATCAAGGCTTTGATCTGTAGCGATCGCGTTTTTTTGGACCTCTTCTAAATAGACTTGCAAAATATCAACCTTCTGTAGGGGCGCACCGACGTGCGCCCTAACTCCGTTCGGAACAAACGCGATCGCACATCATCATGCGGCAAAATGCGATCGCTTTTGTCTAATCCCCTTATCTCACGTTTTTTACTATTTATGCTTTTTTATCAGCAAAATCTTCCGAATTTTTACTATAAGGATTAAAATTTGACTTGAATTTGCTCTGTCTTTCTGAGTGAAGTCTCCTGCATAAATCCTGAATGCCCCCTAAATCCCCCAATTCTGG
>DATNPT010000419.1:0-6418 GCA_036703075.1 Chroococcales cyanobacterium | reverse complement strand
GGTGCAAACGGGCAAGTCATTATTGATGTTATTCCGGAAGTGGAACTGATTATTGGCAAACAGCCTGCGGTGCCAGAGGTAGGGCCAACTGAGTCTCAAAACCGATTTAATCGAGTTTTTCAAGGTTTCATCAGAGTATTTTGCTCAGAAGAACATCCCTTGGTCATTTTTCTGGACGATCTTCAGTGGGTGGACTCGGCAACGCTCAAGTTAATTGAGTTGATGATGACAGATAGTGAGACGCAATATTTGTTTTTAATCGGAGCATATCGGGATAACGAAGTAGAATCCTCTCATCAGTTGATGATGACGCTCGAGCGTCTAAGAAGGGAAAGAGCAACAATTAACCAAATCACATTAGCCCCTCTAGCGCCAGAAGCGATCGCTCAACTGATTGCCGACACATTGCACAGCGATACTGAATCAGTCAAACCGCTAGCTGAGTTGGTTGTGCGTAAAACTGGAGGTAATCCCTTCTTTGTCAATGAGTTTCTGAAAACACTGTATGCAGAAAACTTAATTATCTTCAACTACGCTGCATCAGGAATTAGTAGCCAGCAGTCAGCGTTCGGCGAGCGGCAATCATCGTTCTGGAACTGGGATTTGGCTCAAATTGAGGCAAAGAACATCACTGACAACGTAGTGGAGTTGATGATTGACAAGTTGAAGAAACTGCCTCAATTCACACAGCAGGTAGTACGATTAGCTGCTTGTGTGGGTGCTGATTTTGACTTAAATACCCTCTCGATAATCTGTGAAAAATCACCAGCAGAAATTTTTTCTCACTTAGTCGCGGCAATTCAGCTAGGCTTAATCGTGCCAAAATGTGAATTAGACGAGAACTTGTTAGTTCAAGAGTATAAGTTTTTGCACGATCAAGTGCAGCAAGCAGCATACGCCTTAATTGATGAGTCGCGCAGACAAGTTGTTCATCTACAAATCGGTCGCAATCTACTGAAAAAAACTTCTCCAGAGAGACTATCAGAGAGGTTGTTTGAAATTGTTGACCATCTGAATCATGGGATTGAGCTGGTCACCGCTCAACCAGAACGAGATGAAATTGCTCGATTAAATTTAATCGCAGGTCAGAAAGCAAAAGCAGCACTCGCCTATAGTATGGCGAAAAACTACTTAGCCACAGCAAGAGTTTGGCTGGCAGCTTATAGCTGGCAAACCAACTATGATCTGACCTTAGATTTATATTTAGAAACAACAGAAGTCGCGTATTTGTGTGGTGATTTTGAGCAGGTGGAATATTGGGCAGCGCTCGTTCTACAAGAAGCTAAAACGGTTCTCGACATCGTCAAAGTTTACGAAGTCAAAATTCAAACTTACATCGCGCAGAATCAGCCATTGAAGGCGATCGATGCTGGATTGCAAGTTTTGCAGCAACTGGGGATTAGTTTTCCCGAAACGCCCAGCCAGTCAGATATTCATCTCGAACTAGACACGATTGCATCCCACTTCCGTAACAAGCCAATCTCTGATTTGATCCATTTGCCCCAAATGACCGACTCTAACCAGTTGGCGGCGATGCGAATCCTATCAAGGATAACGATTGCTGCCTATTTTGCTGCTCCCGCTCTGGTGCCAATATTAGCATCTAAACAGGTCAACTTGTCCATCCAGTATGGCAATACGTCTGTGTCTCCCTTTGCCTATGCCAATTTTGGTGCGTTCATTCTTTGTGGGATGGTGGGAAACATAGACTCTGGTTACCAGTTTGGACAGGTGGCTCTAAGGTTGTTGTCAAAGCAGAATACCCATTCACTTAGAGCTAGGACATTGACGATTGTATATTTCCTCATCATCCCCAGGAAAGAGCATGTTAGAGAATCACTGGAGCCATTACTCGAAGCCTATCAAATTGGCCTGGAAACTGGGGATTTAGAGTTTGCCGCCTATTGCGCTTACACTTACTGCTTGCAATCCTTTGTGATCGGAAAGGAACTCGTGGAGCTTGAACGCGATATGAGGACATACACTGAAGCAATCCGTCAACTCAAACAGCAATTAGCATTCACCTGGACTCAAATATTTCAGCAGTTTGTCTTAAATCTGATGGGATGCTCAGTCAATCCAACCTATCTAATTGGCGAATTCTACAATGAGAAGAATGAAACTGCAAGCTTTGGTGTCTATTTCAACAAACTTTTCCTCTGCTATCTATTTTCTGAGTATGCCCAGGCAGTTGAAAACTCAGCCCTAGCGGAAACTTATTTGATCGAAGCAATAGCGACACCCTTTGGCCCCTTGTACTACTTCTATAACTCTCTGGCAAGACTCGCAACCTACCCTGGAAGCAGCGCTCAAGCACAGGAGGAAATCCTCACAAACGTTGCTCTTAGTCAGGAGAAAATGAAACAATGGGCACATTATGCGCCAATGAATTATTTGCATAAATATCATTTGGTGCAAGCCGAGACGGCACGAGTTTTGGGTCAGTTGTTTGAAGCAGAAGAATTCTACGAACAAGCTATCCAAGGAGCCAGGGAAAATGGATATATCCAAGAAGAAGCATTAGCCTATGAATTAGCTGCCAAATTTTACCTATCTCGGGGCAGGCAAAAGTTTGCCCAAACTTACATGAATGAAGCTCACTATTGCTATGGGCGCTGGGGAGCTAAAGCTAAGGTTACCGATTTAGAAGCTAGATATCCGCAATTATTGACTCAATCCCCAACGGTTACTCACACAACAGATACAGGTAAGACTAATCCTACAACCACTACTGGCAATCGCTCAGGCTCATCGTTGGATTTAGCTACCGTGATGAAAGCGTCTCAGGCAATTTCTAGCGAAATTGTCCTGGATAAGTTGCTGGCATCGTTGATGAAAATTCTCATCGAAAATGCCGGGGCGCAAAAGGGATTTCTGATTTTGGAAACACAAGGCAGACTTTTGATTGAAGCCTCAGGCACAGTGGAGCAAGAGCAGGTTGCGGTATTGCAATCAATACCTATTGATAGCAGAGATGTTTCTACAGCGATCGCTAATTATGTTGCCAGAACCAAGGAAAGTATTGTTTTAAATGATGCAACCCATGAGGGTAAATTTACTAATGATCCTTACATTCAAGCGCATCAACCCAAGTCGATTCTCTGTGCGCCACTTATCAATCAAGGCAAACTCGTTAGTATCGTATATTTAGAAAATAATCTCACCACAGGAGCCTTTACACCCGATCGCTTAGAAGTGTTAAAGCTCTTATCCTCCCAAGCTGCAATCTCCATTGACCTTGCTAAACTCTATGCTGAAGTGCGTGCTAACGAAAGTAGGCTAACTCAGTTCCTAGAGGCGATGCCAGTGGGTGTGACAATCCTCGATGCTAATGGTAAACATTGCTACGCCAATCTTGTTGCCCAACAGTTCTTTGGTGAAAGCATTGCTCCGTCTGCGACAACAGAGCAGTTATCAGAAGTTGATCAATTCTATCGAGCGGGAACCAATCAACCGTACCCAAAGGAACAAATTCCCATCCTGCGAGCTTTGCAGGGCGATCGCTCAACCGTGGATGACGTGGAAATTCATCAAGGCAACAAAGTTATCCCTATTGAGGCTCGCGGCACGCCAATCTTTGATGAAAACGGTAAAATTGCTTATGCTATCGCGGCGTTTCAAGACATCACGGAACGTAGACAAGCGGAAATAGCTAAAAGCACATTCATAGCACAGATGAGCCACGAATTGCGAACTCCTCTTAACGCCATTCTTGGCTTTGCCCAACTGATGAGTAACTCGTCTTATCTCCCTCCAGAACACCAAGAAAATCTCAACGTTATTGCCCGTAGCGGAGAACACCTGCTTGCCTTAATTAACCAAGTCTTAGATTTATCTAAAATTGAGGCGAGAGAGATGACACTCAACGAAGCAAACTTTGACCTCTATCGCCTTCTAAACGACTTAGAAAATATGTTCCAACTTAAGGCGAACAATAAGGGATTGCACTTACTCTTTGAGCGGACTGTAGAAGTTCCTCAATATGTCCGCACCGATGAGGTCAAGTTGCGGCAAGTGCTAATTAATCTACTTTCTAATGCTATTAAGTTTACAAAAGCAGGCAGTATATCTCTAAAAGCCAAAAGTCAATCCGAACAACAAACAACGAACAACAAACAACGAACAACAATTACCTTTGAAATTGAAGATACCGGAGTTGGGATTGCCTCTGATGAGTTAGACAGCATCTTTAAAGCCTTCGTGCAAGCAAAAGCCGATCGTAAGTTTCAGGAAGGGACGGGCTTAGGGTTAACTATTGCTCGCTCCTTCGTGCAATTGATGGGAGGAGATATCAACGTCAGTTCTCAGGTTGGCAAGGGGACAGTCTTCAAGTTTGATATTGCTGTTAGCAGGATTGAAACTGTTGATATTAATAGTCAACAACCAACCAGCAGAGCGCTTGCCCCAGAACATAGCCAGCAGAGCAACCGCCTTTCGAGTGCCGATGTTTTAACACCTGCTGCACTTGCTGCCTTGCCTGCCGATTTAGTTGCTAACCTCCACCAAGCCATCCTCGCACTCGATATACAGCGGATTGAAACTTGCATCGCTCAAATTCGAGAACTCAACGCCCCTGTGGCAGGAGCGATCGCAATTTTAGCGAAAGGGTTTAAGTACAAGCAGTTATTAGCTTTATTGCAACCTGCAACCGATTAAATATGAGTAATGCTCAAAACTCTGCCTCCAAAGAAACCATATTAATTGTTGATGATATCCCTGAAAATTTGCAGCTTTTAGCCGGGATGTTATCGGAGCAAGGGTACATCGTGCGTCTTGCTCCGGACGGTCAACTGGCTCTTCAATTTGTCCAGTCAAATCCACCCGAGCTGATTTTGTTGGATATCTTGATGCCAGATATGGATGGCTATGAAGTCTGCAAACAGCTAAAAACGTCTCCAACAAGTCAAGAGATTCCAGTTATTTTTATCAGCGCATTGAATGAAGTGTTCGATAAGGTGAAAGCCTTTTCTGTGGGTGGAGTAGACTACATTACCAAACCCTTTGAACTTCTAGAGGTTTTAGCGCGTGTAGAGAACCAATTACGCCTCAGTCGGTTCTCTAAGCAACTTTTGGAGCAAAATGCACGGCTTAGTCAAGAGATTGAAGAGCGCAAGCGAATAGAACATGAGCGGAAACAGGCACAAGAAGCGCTGCAAGCCTCCGAAGCGGAACTCCGGGCGCTTTTTGCAGCTATACCCGACCCCCTCTTCGTCATTAATTCGGTAGGACGTGTTTTAAAGGTTGTACCACTTGCGCCGGAGCAATTATACAAACCTGCTGATGAGCAAATTGGTAGGACGTTGCACGAGATTTTTGAGCAAGCACAAGCCGATATCTTTCTTAGCTACATCCAACAAGCTCTCAGTACCCAACAAATACTTAATATTGAGTACAGCCTGACTATGGGAGGGCGAGAAACTTGGTTGGCTGCCCGCATTTCGCCTATCTCGCAAGATTTGGTCATTTGGTTGGCACGGGATATCACCGAACAGCGTGCCGCCGCGCTACGCGAACGCAAACAAGCCCAAGAAGCGTCCATTTTGGCAGAACGCAACCGTATTGCTCGCGATATTCACGACACACTCGCCCAGGCTTTGACTGGAGTTGTTGTGCATATGGAAGCGGCTAAAGTTGTCGTGCCAGAGGAGTCGAAGGCAAGAACTCATGTTATCCAGGCGCAAAACTTGGCTCGCGATGGTTTGGCAGAGGCACGGCGATCGGTTTGGGCGCTACGCCCTCAGGTGCTAGAACAAGGTGACCTCTCGCAAGCGCTGGAAAGTTTAGTTAACGGACTAACCGCAGGTACGCCGATTAAAGGTCAGTGTACTATTGAGGGGACACGCTACCCACTACCTTGCGATGTAGAAATCAATCTGCTGCGTATTGCTCAGGAGGCGTTTGTCAATGCCCTCAAACACGCCCATGCCAATGCTGTTCAAGTTGAATTAACCTTCGGTTCTCAAGCCGTCAGGTTGTGCGTGCGTGACGATGGTCGGGGTTTTAATCCCGAACTGCAAAGTGAAAAAGGTTTTGGTCTTGTAGGAATGCGCGAACGCATCCAGAGTCTTGGCGGTCGGTTAACGATCGCTAGCCAACCTGGGCAAGGGACAGAGGTGATAGCTGTTGTACCGCTTGCGAGTGAGATACGTCCTAAAACAACTGCTGGAGGATGAAGGGTGCATCATGAGCCAGAAACAAGCGATTCGCATCTTGATTGCAGATGACCATCCGATTGTACGGGCTGGTCTCGCTGCCATGCTCGAAATTCAACCGGAGGCGAACCTGACAGTTGTGGGTCAGGCGAACAACGGGCGCGAGGCGGTTGAACTGTTTGCTCAACTCGAACCCGATATCACGTTAATTGACTTGCAGATGCCCCAGATGGATGGTGTAGCAGCGATCGCGACAATCCGGAAGC
>DATNPT010000409.1:0-11891 GCA_036703075.1 Chroococcales cyanobacterium | reverse complement strand
CAACGTAGGAGATGCCGCGCAAATGGAAGCAGCGGAAAAACTCTACACCGAACTCAATGCCGCAGGTATCGAAACTCTCCTCGATGACCGTAACGAACGCGCTGGTGTCAAGTTCAAAGATGCCGACTTAATCGGGATTCCATACCGAATTGTAACGGGGCGATCGCTCAAAGACGGCAAATTAGAAGTTGTCGAACGCGCCACTAAAAAATCTCAGGACATTCCCATCGATGAAGTCGTGCCAACTCTGAAGCAGTGGATTGACGCATCCTTGCAATAAATAGCAAGAACTTAGCCATACTCAGGAACCTGGGCGATGCCTAACTTGTTAGGAGTATTCAGGAGTCGGTAGCGGTTTGAACAAAGCACAAGCCACCAGTTGCCAGCCCTCGACGGCGAAGGGTACAGTTGCAATAGCTTTTAATGCATAGATGATGGCTGTCTGACGTTGAGCGCTGTTGAACGCCCACCATCCGTATTTGACCAAGAAGGGGTGCCGAGAGAAACGATCTGTTCCAGGACGCATCGGTTCTTCCAAATCTGCTGGCTCGTAATGCCCTTCGATTCCCCGCCGTTCGTAGGCTCGTTCGCAAGCAGCCTCAGCCTCCTCGTAGTACAGTGCGGACTTCTGCCCACAGGCAGAATTCATGTGTATCCGATACTTTAGTATCGGCTCCTTAATGTTCCCTAACTCACCTACTTCGCCCAGCCTCAGCTGCATATCTAAATCTGCCGCTACCTTCAGGGTTTCGTTATAACCACCGATTTCTATTAACGATGCACGCCGAATCATGGCGCATGGATGTGGCATGTTATTCGCGTATCCAGCCAGTAGCAATCGCTGAATCTCATCGTTATTTTCTGGCACCGGGCTTGTCAGCAGAAAACGACCCTTTTCGTCAATGAATTGGTAGGTACCGCTGACACCAACGACATTAGGATGACTTTGAAGAAATTCGACTTGACGAGCTAAACGGTGCGGTAGCGCTATGTCGTCGTTATCCATTAGAGCAATGAATTCGCCCTCAGCTTTAGCCAACATTTCATTTGTCGTCCGGGCTATACCTTTGTTCTCGCGATTGGTTAGACGAATGCGCTTGTCCTTCGCTGCGTAGTGTTCAACAATCTTCAGCGAGCCGTCTGTGGAACCATCATTGGTGATGATAAATTCAAAATCCGTAAAGCTCTGCGAGAGAATACTCTCAATCGTCTCGGCAACATATCGTTCTGCATTATAAACGGGCATCAGAACTGAAACGATTGGCTTGTTACTCATGGTCCTACAAATGTAAGTAAGTGGATTTTTGCAATACTTCTTGTAATTAGCTCTGACACGAGTAAGTAAATGCACATTAGTCTCACTTCAACGTTAACTAAAACCATTGGTTTTGATTGATTTTTATAATTTTTGCTTAATGTGAAAAAAGATTATCCGCGATCGCATTTCCTGGAACGCGATCGCCGATAATCTTTGGGTAGCTCTCAAAGCTTGGGTACTCTAAACGCCGAAGTCTATAAGTCCATGGAAATTCTCACTATCCTCCTTTCAGGTTTGCTCGCGCTCGTATCTCCCGCAGGCTTAGTCATCGATCGCGTAATTGCTAATAACCTTCGCTCTCGCTTTGATAAGGTAGAACAACTCCAAGTCCGCGTTGACAATGCTCCTAGCTACCAAATCGTGCAAGGAAAAGTCGAGCGGGTGCGAATTGCGGGGCGAGGATTGTGGGTAACCCCGGATGTCCGACTTGACGTGCTGGAATTAGAAACTGACCCAATTAATCTCGATTTACAGCGCTTGAGAGGAGGGGGGCAGCAGGCGGCGAGGGAATCCTTACGGCAACCCGTACAAGCAGGAGTGCATGTAGCCCTAACCGAGTCGGATCTCAATAAAGCGTTAGAGTCTCCTGCGGTAAAGAATCGATTGCGGTTAATTTTCAGCCGCTTTCTCGGAGGTTCGCCCGAACGCTATGAGATTGTTAACCCTAAGGTAGCGTTTCTCGACAATAAGCGTCTGCGTTTCCAAGTCGAGTTGCGGGAAAAGGGTGCAGAACCGTTGGCACTCGTGCTAGAGTCGGGGCTAGGCGTTGTAGCAGGGCGCAGCGTACAGCTGATTGAGCCAACCGTATTGGTGAATGGGAAACCTCTCTCTCCTACACTAGCAGCAGGATTGACCAGGGGCTTGAGTAATCGCTTAGATCTCCGCAAGTTGGAAGAGGCAGGCATCACGACGCGGCTTTTACAATTGAACGTACAGCCGGGCGCGTTAGATGTAGCGGCTTTTGTCCGAGTCGATCCCTCGAAACAAAAGTCAAATTCTACTCCTTAAAGCAGTTATCAGTAAAAGCATCAAGCTCAAGTGTAGTTAAAGCTGTAACCTCTGGTTCGCGCCAATCCTCTCTCGTTCTCAAGGAGGTTCTTGTATATGCAAGACCAACACCAACAAGTAATTCGTCGTATCCCTCTCGGTGTCGTTGCCGGTGTTTCTGCTGCCGTGTTAGCGGCTGGAGGCGGGGCAGCTTGGTTTGCCTGGAATTCCAATAATAATGTGTCTTCCACTAACACACCCGCGCCGACAACCTCCCCGGCACCTAGTAAGCTGGCACAGTCAGGTAATGAGCAAAAAGCTCAGGTTTATTGGCTCAATACCGTCAATAATAAAGTTGAGGTCGTTCCCAGCGCGATCGCGTTAAATAATGCTGGCAGTAAGGATGAGATTATAAAGAGTGCGTTCAATCGTCTCTTAGCTGGCCCTACCGATTCAGCTCTGACGACTACAATTCCCACAGGAACAAAGCTCCGGAATCTTACTGTAGATCCTAACGGAGTTCGCGTCGATTTGTCTAAGGAATTTACCGAGGGTGGCGGTAGTGCGTCAATGACAGGTCGTGTAGCACAAGTTCTGTACACGGCTAGCACTCTCGATCCGAAGGCGAAGGTTTGGATTTCAGTCGAAGGTAAACCGTTAGAGGTTTTGGGAGGAGAGGGCTTAATGCTCGATCAGCCTATGACTCGCGAAAGCTTTAATCAGAACTTTCCGCTATAAGTCTCCTGTTGGTCGCAGCAAGCTCGTCTTACTCTTTGTTCGCTAGACTAAAGTCACGAAAGTGACGGGCTTGCTGCTCGATCCGCGTCGCAAGGCGATCGCAAACTAAATTACACAGCTCAAAGATTAATTCATCCTCAACTTTGTAGTAAGCCGATGTTCCTTCAGAGCGGCGGCTCAAGATTCCGGCTTGGAGCATGACTTTGAGGTGCTTGGAAACGTTTGCCTGACTCGTTGCTGTTGCCTCCACCAACTCTTGTACGCATTTTTCTCCTTCGCGGAGCAAATTTAAAATTCGCAGGCGCATCGGCTCACTCAGGATACTGAAATACTCAGAAACTTGTTGTACTACTTCTTGTGGTACAGGGTTTGCTGTTGGCATCGGTATGGCCAGAAATTTAAGTGATCCCAAAATTTTAGCAGCAATTCTTCCTCTATTGATAACAATAGAGTAATAATCAGCCCGGATTAACCCGCATCAAGGGTTGACCGTACTCAATAGGTTCGCCATTTTTTACCAAAATTTCCATCACCTGTCCGGAAACCTCAGCTTCAATTTCATTCATCAGCTTCATCGCCTCGATAATGCAGACGGTTTGACCCGTGCGAATGCGATCGCCAACTTCGACAAAAGGAGCTTCGTCAGGGGCAGGCGATCGGTAGAAGGTTCCCACCATCGGCGATTTAATCTCTTCCCACTGCGAGTCAGCGGCTTGGAGTGCCGCCGGTGGAGGGGCTGAGACTTTGTCTCGGGTGGCTACTTCTTCGGGTACAGGCGCGGGGACTGGGGGGACGACTGCCGGGGAAGTGACAGTCACAAAGTCTGAAGCCGCCACTTCCCCAACACTCCCCACCGTTGGGGGAATAGTCGGTGTGGTGTGAGTTCCCTTACGCACTGTCAGTTCAAAGTCAGCGCTTTTTAACGTTAATTCCGCAATATCAGTTTGAGCGATCGCGGATAGCAGTTCGCGGAGTTGGTTGAAATCTAATGACACAGTTAACTAGGGGCTAGGGGCTTTTCGTTCTAAGGATTAGGGGCTAGGGATTGAGGGCAAGCTTTGAGTTTTGAGCTGTGAATTCAAGCAAACGTTATCCAATCCCTGGCACCCAACACCCAATGCTTGACTCGCCCGCCTAAAACAGTTTACTCACGACCTAAGTAGGAATCGTTACGGGTATCGACTTTAATGCGCTCACCTACCGAAATAAATAGAGGCACCATAACCTGAGCACCCGTTGAAACCGTTGCGGGTTTAGTTCCGCCAGTAGCAGTATCGCCTTTGACACCGGGATCGGTTGCCGTAACTTCCAGCACCACAGAATTAGGCAACTCCACTTCAAGCACTTGCTCGCCCCAGGTAACAACGTTGACCTCCATCCCTTCGGTGAGGTACTTGACACGTTCACCAATTTGGGTGGCGCTCAGGCTGCTTTCCTCATAGGATTCCATATCCATGAAAACAAACTGATCGCCTTCTTTGTAGGTGTGCTGCATCGTGCGCTTTTCCAGGTTGGCTTGGGGAACCGTTTCTCCAGCCCGGAATGTTCTCTCAACCACACTCCCACTCTGCACGTTTTTTAGCTTCGTGCGTACAAAGGCGGAACCCTTTCCGGGTTTGACGTGGAGGAACTCCACTACCCGCCAAACAGACCCGTCTAACTCAATCGTGACACCGGTGCGAAAGTCATTACTAGAAATCATGAACCTGTTTTAAAGGGCAGAACAATCGGCATTTTATTTTACCTCTCTCTAGGTGCATCAAGCGTTGAAGCTGAGAAAGTTTGCCGATTAAACAGTTGGAACAGGGAATGAAGAGCAGTTGTTTGTACCCTTCCTGTTGCCTATTGACCATTCCCGTGCGAAGCACAGAGTAACCCTTCATGGCAAGATGAGAAATGAAGCTAAGGCTGTGGATAAGCCTAAAAAAGCGTGCGAAGCCTTCGGTAATTATGGATATGCGATCTTTAAAAAATTCTTGGCTCGATTGGTGCAAACGCGTGACCAAGACCAGCATCCTAGCTGTGCTCTTGGTTACGCTTTCAGTAGGTCTGTCCGGGGCCTGGTGGGATTCGGGGAACGACAAACCCGCCCGTGAAAGCCGATTACCAGTGGGGAATGCGATTACAGATAGCAAAGCCCTGTTGCGGTATGCATTACCGATTAATAATGAACCCGTGCGGGACATTCAAGCCAGTCTTGAAGATATCGCGACGCAAATGCGGGCGAAACGCTGGAGCCCCATCGGTAGAGATGTTACCAAAGCGGCGCTCATTTTAAGCGATCGCTCTGAGAAACTGCTTGCCGATGTCCCAGACGCTCGAAAACCGCAAGCAGAAGCCTTGATTGCCGAGCTAAACCAAGGCATTACCTCAATCCGAGAGGCAATTGAAGCCAAGGATAAGGAAAATGTTTTGATTGAACGAGGTAAACTGCTCGACAAGGTGGGTCAGCTCGAAGAGTTGATGGTAGAGAAGTTTCCCTTTGAAGTCCCTTCAGAGTACAGTAACCTGCCTCAACTGAAGGGTCGCGCCACAGTGGAGATGACCACGGAGAAGGGCAATTTAACCCTCGTTGTTGATGGCTACAGTGCGCCAGTGACTGCTGGTAACTTTGTCGACCTGGTGCAGCGAGGCTTCTATGATGGTTTAGAGTTTATCCGCGCTGAAGACTTCTACGTACTGCAAACGGGTGACCCACCTGGAAAAGAAGATGGTTTTATTGACCCAGCGACCGGTAAATACCGTGCAGTTCCCCTGGAAGTGCTAGTCAGAGGAGATGCAGAACCGATCTATGGCATTACCTTAGAAGATGCGGGGCTTTACCGTGAAGAACCAGTCCTACCGTTCTCTGCCTATGGTGCCGTTGCCATGGCACGTCCCGGCAGCGAGCCAAATGGGGGATCGTCTCAATTCTTCTTCTTCTTGTTTGAACCCGAACTAACCCCAGCCGGTCTTAACCTGCTTGATGGTCGTTATACCGTATTTGGCTATGTCGTCGAGGGTAAAGACGTATTAGAAAAGCTCAAAGCCGGTGATGCCATTCAATCGGCGAAAGTTGTCAAAGGAGCGGAGAATTTAGTTCAGCCAGAATCGATTGCTCAAAGCGTATCTGGACAAGCACAAAAGCCCACAACACCAGATGGAATTGAATCCGCTAAAGTGGTGGAAGAAGTGGAGAATTCCGTAGAGTCGCCCGTTGCTAAAGCTGTGTCTGAACCACAACAAGCGATCGCATCTGACTCTTAAACCGGCTTCACCCAATCCCCTAAAATCCTAGCCCACTGACCCACATGCCAATTGTTGACTTGCTCTTGGTGATTACACTACTCGCTCTAGCCGTTGTGTTAGTGCGAGTTGGTCCTCTGAATCGCCAGCAGAAGATTGAGGATGCCTTCAATCGTCAACAATTGGATGATGCTTTTTATCAGCTGTTAGAAGATCGGAGCAGTTGTATTTCTTTGATTCAGTTGGCAGCAGCATCAAGGGTGGATGTGGAGCAGGCGAACAAGTACCTGGAGCGTCAGGTGAAAATGTTCGGTGCTGTTCCCGAAGTCGATGCAGACGGGGATACGTTCTATCGTTTCCCCAAACTCCAGAAGCGTCCTCGTGCTGATAGAACGACGTGAGTGGTGAAGTGTCCTCCCTGCGCGTTCGCGACATTGGGGAACAGGGACTTTTAGAACGATTGCAGCGCTTCTGCCCAACAGATGTAGTGGGCGATGATGCGGCGATAATCCCTGCTCCAGAGTCGGGTCAATTGCTGGTTGTAACGACGGATATGTTGGTGGATGGAGTGCATTTTAGCGATCGCACTACCTCACCACAAGATGCCGGTTGGCGTGCTGCGGCAGCTAATTTGTCGGATTTAGCGGCTATGGGAGCCACCCCACTGGGAATTACCGTAGGCTTAAGTGTTTCTGGTGATGTTGCTGTCAGTTGGATAGAGCAACTCTATCAAGGCATGACTGATTGCTTGAACCAGCACGATACCCCGATAGTCGGGGGGGATATCTGTCGTTCATCTGTGATTACAATCTCTATTACCGCTTTCGGACAAGCTTTCCCTAATCGAACCATTCAGCGAAAAGCAGCCAATGTTGGGGATGCCGTTGTCGTTACGGGTTTCCATGGTGCCTCGCGTGCGGGCTTGGAATTACTGCTCAACCCAGAATTTGGCAACCACTTGAGCGAATCCGAACGAACCGATTTAATCCAAGCTCATCAGCGTCCTCAGCCAAGGCTTGACATTTTGCAAATTTTGTGGAATGGTTTCGATTCCCAATCCCCAGGCCCTATCGCTGGCATGGATAGCAGCGACGGTTTAGCCGATGCAGTGGTGCAGATTTGCCGCGCTAGTGGCGTTGGGGCTGCGATTGAACGAACTTCGCTTCCCTTACTTCCAACTTTAAGCAAGCTGGTGTCTCCCGAACAAGCCTTAGATTGGGCGTTGTATGGCGGTGAAGACTTTGAGCTTGTGCTGTGTTTGCCTCCAGAACCCGCTAAGGCGTTGGTCAATAAGTTGTGAGACGGAGCCGCCGTTATTGGTGAAATTACAACAGGTAAAGAGGTTTGGTTAAAAGACAGTCGGGGAAATTATGCCAATGAGTTGTTGACTCTAAGGCAGGGATTTCAGCATTTTTAATGCGATCGCATTTCCTGATGATACTGAAACGATCACTGTCGGTGTTGCGCGATCGCAGGATAATAGACCTGTGCAAAGAAAACCGATTTTCGCCCCTCCAGTCCCCAAGTTTGGGAGGAGAATACAATCACAGTCCCCCAGAATTGGGGGATTTAGAGGGCATTCCAGGATTAAGCGAAATAGCGAGAATTACCTATGTAAGTGACAACCGTTCATAACCCATTGCCAATTAGGATGAACGGTGCCCAGTAATAGGGATGGCTGAGACGGCTAGCGACTTGCGGTGGAAGATTGTTACGAATGCGTTGCTGCAAGCCTATACCTCTTTGCCCTCCCAATGCCGTGTAGTTTCCAGTAATCAGGGCAATTTGAGCTTGACGTAGGGCTTCGGCTTTTGTGGGTTGGATATTTTGCCCGACATCCTTTGATTCCAACGCCGTGTAGAAACTATCCATCAATGCCTGGGTACCGCCATCGGATACTGACCACAAGGAAGCAATAGCTGCTCTTGCTCCTGCTCTCTGCATCTGATAGCCTAAGCCGAGAATCTCTTCGCCATTCCCCAGTTTTCCACCTAATCCGGTTTCACAGGCAGAAAGTACGACTAAATCGATATTTTTGAGACTCCAGGTTTGGATATCTCGGAGAGTGACCCGCTCTCCATTACCAAAGAGAATAAAGGAATCGTCCGGTGTTCCCACGACAAACGCGGCATGGGTAGCGAGATGCACCACGGTATAGTCATCCATTTTGGGAACGGTGACTTGGGGGGTGAAGGCTGTATCGATGAATTTGGTGGTACTGGGAACAGTCTTGGCTAGATTCTCCACCTCAACTCCCGCAGACGGCAACCCGGAAAAGTTAAAGGATTCTCCACCAACGGTAAAACTGTAGCGTCCGGTGGTAAAGGCACCCGCTAAGACTTGGAGTTGGCGTTGGGGTTTGGTGTTGAGGTCGGTGAGGGATGCGGCGGTAATATTATTGATGCGGTAGCGTTGCACTAACCATTGTTGCCCGTCGTACAACGCGGCTAGGGGAATGTAACGCAGTTGAGCATCGGGGGCGTAGATAATCGTTTCGGCGTCTGCGGCTTTAAGGTCAGCTTCTAGGGGTTTAATCAACCAGTTGTAGAGTTGTTGGGCGGGAGTTTTGGCATCGGATGTGGGGTCAAGTAATGCGCTGCGAAAGGCTACTATTGCTTCGTTGAGCTGTTTCTTGGGAACTGGGACGGTGCGGCGAATGGGGGGTGAGTCGGGAGTGGTGAGGATGAGTTCGATGCGATCGTCGAGAATTAAGGGGTAGAGGAGGACTGCCTTCTGTTGCAAATTTCTCAGATTGTCTTGTAAGGCAATGAGTTCGTCTAGATTGTTAACTAAATCCACTTTCCTTGCCTTGGGATTTAGTTGTTGAACTAATGCCGATACTTCTGAGCTTTCGGTGAAGTTATTGAAATCTTCGACAATTTTTTCTTGGGCGTTCACCAATTGGGCAATGCGCTGTTCTTGTTCGGTGGTGCGGTTTTCAGGTTTTATTTTTCGCAGTTGGGTGAGTTCTTTGCCAATTTCCACGGCTTTGTTGAGGATTACTTCGTAACTCGTCCATGTCGTTTGCTCAGGTGGCAGATTGGGCAATCCTTGAGCGGTATTGTTATTTCCGCGCACGTTGCGGAGGTAATCGTCGAGTTCCTGGACTTTGAGGAGGTCGAGGACTCGTTGCGCTTCCAGGACTCGGTCTTGTTTGAGGAGTAGGTTAGCTAGACGGCGATAGATGCCTGCAACCGTTTCGGTATATGACTGCTGTAGGTCTTTTGGCAGTACTTGTAAATCTTTGCGAATCTCCTCTATGACATTGACCGATTGCTTATAGAAAACAATTGCTAACTCTGGCTGTTTCTGTACTTCTAGAAGTAAACCAATTAAGGAGAGGTTAGCTCCTTCAATATCGCGAACACCTACTTCTCTAGAAATCGCTAAGGCTTGTTGATAAAACTCCAAGGCTTTGGGGTACTGTTCCAGGGAGTAGTAAACTAATCCAGTGCGAATGAGGAGTCCTCCTTGTGTTCTCTTGTCACCAACTTCTCTCTCAATAGCTAAGGCTTGCTGATAGAACTCCAAGGCTTTAGGGTACTGTTTCAGGTTTCGGTAAACTGAGCCAATGATTCCAAGATTCCAGACTTCAACTGCTTTTTCACCAATTTCTTTGGCAATGGCTAGAGCTTGCTGAGAGTACTCTAAAGCTTTGGGGTACTGTTCCAGCTCGAAGTAAATTATCGCAATGTTGCTAAGGGTTCTCCCTTGCTCAGAACGCTGACCAGTTTCTTTATAAATGGCTAAAGCTTGCTGGAAGTATTCTAATGCTTTGAGATTCTGTCCTAAGTTGGAGTAGATTGTTGCAAGATCGTTGAGGTTTCTTCCCTCCCAGATGCGATCGCCGACTGCTCGCTGAATCACTAAAGCTTGCTGAGAGTAATGCAAAGCTTGACCATATCGTCCTAGTACGCTGTAAACTACCCCAATCTGGTTGAGGGTTCTCCCTTCCCATAGACGTGCCGTAGAGCGATCGCCATGAGGCGACTTACCAACTTCTCTAAGAATAGTTAAAGCGTTCTGAAGGTAGTCTAGAGCTTGGGTAGGCTGTCCCATGCTGCGGTAAACTACCCCCATACAGGTGAGGACAGCGCCTTCTCTGGCGCGATCGCCCTTGTTTCTAAACTCAGTTAAATCTTGCTGGAGTTTCGCTAATGTTGCTGGATACTCGCTTCTGATGTATAGCTGATAAGCCTCTAAAAACCACTTCTCTGCCCCAGGTTCTTGCTGTTCGAGTGTTTGCGCCTGAACTACCAGAGGCTTCAGGTTCAAGGTCAGCGGGAAAAGGGGAGAGGTTAGCGAAAGCAGTAGAGTAGCAGTGGCAAGGCTGAGAGATTTGAGACGATAGCGCATTGGTAAGTTCTCGCTTGAACTAGGAACGCAGATTGCTGACTCCATGTATCTATATCTCTGATCAAAGGAGAGGTTATGCAATAAGTCTGTCGATTCGCTATTTCTATTTAGATTCGCGTTAGCTTATTCCCAGAGTGAGCCTGTTGAATACGCGATCGCAATTCCTCTACCCGTCCTCGCCTTGCAAAAGCTCCCAATCATCTAAAACCATTCAATTCCTATCGAAAAAACCTAGGCTCGCCTGGATAATCCTACTCTCATAATTCTGAACATTTGTATGACATCTAGAGGCTGATATCTTTTGGGTACTGAAAGACCCGCCAGGAAATTAATTAATTAATTTCCTGCGTCATAGCTCAAGTTCTTTCAAGACGAATACTACCGAGACTTCATATCCGCGATCGCACCCTTGGCCATCGCCGCGATCGCGCGATCGGTTGCCTTCGGTAAGTGATAATACTTCCCGCCTGCATTCTTCGCCAGTTCCTTGGCAAAGCCCGTGGAGACGAATTTATTTTCCGTATCAATCATCAATAGCTGAATTCCTAGTCCGCGAATCCGCCCGGCAATCTCCAATAACTCCGCCTTGATATCTGGCTTTTCTCCTTCTGGTAGTGGTTCGCCAAGCGATCGCGCTAAGGTAATATTCCCACGCCCGTCGGTAATCGCTACAATTACCACCTGACCAATATCTCCAGACATCTTGGCATTCACCCCAACTCGAACCGCCTGAGTCAAGCCATGAGCCAAGGGCGAGCCACCACCACAAGGCAGTCGCTCCAAACGATTCCGTGCTAGGGCAATCGAACGGGTTGGAGGCAACAGCACTTCTGCCTGTTCTCCTCTAAACGGAATCAGCGATACTTGATCGCGATTTTGGTATGCCTCCGTTAACAGTTGCATCACCGCGCCCTTCGCCGATTGCATCCGATTGAGTGCCATCGAGCCAGACGCATCAACCACGAAAACTACCAGCGCACCGGCTCTGCGAGCTAACCGCTTCGAGCGCAAATCTCCCTGCTCGACAATCACCTTGCGGTTAGGCTGACGTTGCCTGCGGGATTTTTGGTAAGGAGCGGCTGCTCTAAGCGTGGCATCAACGGCAATTCGCCGAACCGGGCCTTTGGGCAGCATGGGCTTGACGTAGCGCCCTCGATCTTCCGAGAAGATGATACTGCGACTTCCAGACTTACCTTGCCGTTGCGCTCTCTGAGCGAAGAAAAGAACGCTGGGGTCGAGGATAACGCCCTCCGGATCGAAGACGAAT
>DATNPT010000160.1:0-2669 GCA_036703075.1 Chroococcales cyanobacterium | reverse complement strand
TTTTTGGAGATTCAGGCTTTCCCTTAAGTGCTTGGGTCAATCCTAATGAAGCTCCAGCCATTGTACAAATCGAAATCAACGATGAAAAAAGAATCGAACTAGCAATATATTCAGTGAGCTTCTCTTGTCTGCCTGTAGATGCCCAGTTTACATACGCCATCAAGACACCTGCCAAGATTCCTGCTGCTACTCCGGCGAGCCAAGCCTTGTTGATACTTTTCAACAAACTTGTTTGCCCCTCTTTCACTTTTTGGGCGGTATAGTCTGAGACTTCCTTACCCATTTGCTCGTAAGCATCAATCAGGCGCTGTTCTGACTCTACTAGGCGCTGGGTAGTTGGTCCAGAGGTGGTACCTTGGACCTCAAGTCGAAAGGGAGGGGTTGATACTCCTCCGTCGAAATGAATTCTGCATCTTCTATATTAGATTCCATTAAAGAAAACAAAGCTGTCATATCATCGGTAAATTTATTGATATCGTTATACAGCTTAGTCGCGTAAGTACTTTGAAACTGCGTCCAAGCTTTAGCTTCTAGCAACTCTGCTTGTGAATGACTTAACTCCAGCAAAGTACGAGATAAATTCTGCTGGCTTTGTAGAATTTGCTCAACCCTTGAAGTTGGCTTAGCATTAGCTGACTGATTTTGGTGGTGTCCGTTCATCGTGTGGTTCGATTCTCCTGATTGCGCTTGAGTTGAATTCACGATTTTGGCCTGCTGTTCTGCCTGTTGAGGAGTTAAACCCGTCTCCAGCAAATGAAAGTATCGGCGGATTTCATTGGCTTGTACTGGAGTGAGAAAAGACTCTTCAGTATTAGAGTGGTTAAGCTGCTGTTGAGCTTTCGTCACCTCGTCAACCGATTGCAGATGCAGTTCGTCTTTCAGTTCGGCTTTGGCGATATTCATTCCCTTAAAGCTCCCGACGTTGAGTGGCTTTTAGTTGAAGTTCAACAAATCTCTTGGCTCAATTGGGAAGCAGCATACCACAGGAATTTTGTTTAGGTACTCGTTGTCAGCCCCCTCATCCCCTAATGGTCTTTTTTATCCTTTATCAAAGAGAGAGTCAAAAGTTAAACGATCGCTAACTCATAAAGACCGCGTATTGTGTTCTATACGACTAAGCAGGTCAACAATCGCTATCAGTCCTTGAGTAACAACGTAAACGATCGCACAGCCAAGAATTGATTGCAACACGAGAGGAACGAGCATGATAGATGGAAGAACCCCGAAAGGAGTCCCTCCCATCAAAAACACAAAAATGAGACTAAAAAAAACTACAACGAAGTAGCCGAGATACTGAATTATTTTCAGGATTGAAATAAATCGGGTATAAAGTCTAACCGGGTTAGAGTTAGTTTGTGCCATTTTTATTGCCAAACTCATTTCTACAAATTAATTAAAAACAGCAAAAAGAGTGTCCCTCGAAGGAAACACTCTTATGCCATTTCGGCTGTGAAGCTGATAGTTGAGTCTAATTATGCACCTACCGCTTCCTTCGCGGCATACATAACTTCTAGGGTAATTTCACTGAAACCGCGATCGCGTGCAAATTTTTCCGTGTTACGCTTTACCTTGCCGCGAACGAAACCAGGAACCTTATTCAGTTCTGCCTGCGCTTCCTTATTCCAGTTCAAGTCAGAATCAGCAGAAATACCTCTGGTAATAACTTCCTTGGTATCGTGTCCACCGAAGATTTCTAACAAGTGGTCTTCCATGCCCAGCGTGAAGGAATTGTAGACCAAATCGGCAAGCTGGTTCGTGCCTTCGTAACCCATAAATGGTTTGTAACCGAGGGGGAAGTTTTGGATGTGAATCGGCGCGGCAATTACGCCACAAGGGATGTCTAAGCGTTTGCCGACGTGCCGTTCCATTTGAGTGCCGAAGATCGCAGCAGGTTCAACACGCGCGATCGCATCTCCAATTGCTCCATTATCATCGCTGATAATCACTTCATCACAATACTCGCTCACCTGTTCCCGGAACCAGTCTGCATCGTATTTGCAGTAAGTACCGGCCCAAACAACGTGAATCCCCATTTCCCGTGCCAAAATCTTCGTTAGAGCAGCAGCATGGGTATTGTCGCCAAACACAACAGCTTTCTTACCCGTTAAGTTTTGGCAATCGATCGAGCGAGAGAACCAAGCGGCTTGGGAAACGTAAAGGGTTTGCTCGTTGATGAAGTCTTCGTAATCAACCTCAGCACCTTGAGCATTAATTACCTGTTGAATCTTGCGGATGCAACGTGCTGTTTCCACAACACCCATCGGGGTGATGTCTACATAAGGCATCCCGAACTGTTCTTCCAGGTAACGCGCTGTCGTCAAGCCAATTTCCCGATACGGCACTAGGTTAAACCAAGCGCGAGACAGATTCTTCAGGTTTTTAACCGAAGCCCCCTCTGGAAACACCTCGTTAACTTCAATTCCCAAGTCAGCCATCAGCCGCTTCAACTCGGTGCAGTCGTGCTGATTGTGGAAGCCGAGGGTGGTAATACCGATGATGTTGACGGAGGGCTTTTCCGTTTTGCCTTCGGGGAGATTGCCCTGCCTGCGGGCCTTCTCGGTATAGTACTTAACGATTTGATGTAAGGTGCGATCGGCGGCTTGCAGTTCGTTGAATCGGTAGTGGTTCACGTCTGCCAGCATCACGTCACCCTTGGCTTCCAGTTGGGC
>DATNPT010000396.1:0-4157 GCA_036703075.1 Chroococcales cyanobacterium | reverse complement strand
TTCTGCTAACGGAGTGAGTGCGCCAGTTCGCCCCACATTCACGGAGATAGTCTTCACCACAGTGGGAGCTTCTTCAGCAGGATACTTGAGTGCGATCGCCCATTTCGGAAACTTCTGCGTAAAGCCCAGTTGTTCTTGCAGTGCAAAGGAATTGAGCTTGACTACTACCCCATCCGTCATATACGGCAAATTCCGCCGTTGGGTATCCCAATCGTTGTAGTAGTCCCGAACCTCTTCTAATGAATTGCAAAGCTTTCGATTGGGATTTACTCGGAAACCCAGTTGTTGCAGCATTTCCAACGCATCCCACTGAGTGCGGGCAACATCACTGTCTTCTTGTCCTGGAATATGCAGCGTATAAGCAAAGAAATCCAGCCGCCGTTGAGCAACAATCCGCGAGTCTAATTGGCGTAGCGTTCCTGCTGCCGCGTTACGAGGATTGGCAAATAGCGGTTCACCGGCTGCTTCGCGTTCCTGGTTAATCGTTTCAAAGACATCCAGAGCCAAAAACGCCTCTCCCCGCACTTCTACCACGGCTGGCGGTTTTTCTGCATTCAGCCGCAAGGGAATCGAGCGAATGGTGCGTACATTCTGAGTAATTTCTTCACCTGTAATACCGTCTCCCCTTGTCGCGCCTCGCACCAAGACGCCATTTTCGTAGGTTAGCGCTAAAGCGTTCCCATCAATCTTCAGCTCGCAGACGTATTCAAATCCTCCTTGCCCTTCCTGAGTCAGAGGAGGATCGAGAGGAGGTGCAGAACGCTGCCATCGCTCCTGCCACTTAGTAAACTCCTCAATATTGAAGGCATTTTCTAAACTGTAGAGGGGGATATTATGCCGGACTGAGGAAAACCGCGATGCCGCTCTCTCTCCCACGCGTTGGGTTGGACTATCCGGCGCTATCAGTTCCGGATACTGCGTCTCCAAGTCTTGGAGTTCTCGATATAGCTTGTCATAGACTGCATCCTCCATAATCGGATTGTCGAGGACGTAGTAGGCATAGCTAGCCTTTTGCAGCAACTGCCGCAGTTCTTGCACTCGCTGTTGGATTTCAGGCGTCACTTGGGTCACCGCGTCTATAGTCCTCAACGCACAATCGATTCTAGTCTAACGACAAGATAGGATAACACTCATCGAGTTTTTGTGAAAACAGCGATCGCCCTAGCTCCGGAAGAGCCTCGGGTGCAGAATTAATACAAAGCTTTAACCTGCCAACAATACCAAATCCGGAACCTGGAAAAGCGACTGATACACCAGTACCGCTCCTCCCATCGCCGCAGAATCCCCGCCAAATTGTGAAATCTCCAACACAGCTGTAGCATCACTAGAAAAGCCATACCCCTTATTACCCGGTAAACAATCTCGGAGCATATCGTCTAACCGCTCTTGGACGTAGGGCAATAACATAGCCAGTTGCCTCCCGAACACGACTCGCTCTGGATTGAGAATATTCACTAAACCGATTAAACCTAAATCTAAAAATTGCCCCCACTCCTGGATAACAGCTTGCGCGATCGCATTTTCCTGTTCCAACTCAAACTCGATACCAAAGAACAGGTACTCGCATGGTTAGAAGAACGCTACCATCAGCAACCAACCCTCAGTAGCTGGAATAATGACTGGTAAGCTAACGGGCATTTAAGTTGCATAGTCATATCGCCGTTTCCAATTCTGACTTCTGACGAAATTCCTCTCCCCGGATCGTGCCTACTCCCCGAGAAGGAGAACCTAATTAAAATTTCTATCCAAGGCAGGATGAAGTTCTTCACGACTTTCATCAGGATGGGATGAAACTCAAGGTCGGTACCTAGGCTGTTGTAGTTCATCTGCCGAGCCGCTTCCTTTTCCTTTGGAAATTAGGAAATTAACTCAATAGCAACACGTTTTGTGACAGCACAGGTTTGTAGACCCATCCCTAACACTGTTTCCCGCGATCTAGGGTGATGACATTCGATGAACACAAGCTATCCAAAGCCTCAAAGATCTTTACGTCCAATGGCGCTGCTGCTTTCAGTTTTATTGGGAGTTCCCTTTTTTACTAGCTGCGGTAGTCAGCAAAGTTCAGCTCCGCCACCACCTGTTGACAACTCGCGTGCCGACGGTGGAACGCTAAATAATTCTGCCCCCGCCCCTCAAGCGAAGAAAAAGGGATTGTCTACAGGACAGAAGACGGCGATCACTCTAGCGGGAGCGGCTGCGCTTTACTATCTCTACAAGCAGCATCAGAACAAACAGAAAGAGGGAGCTCAAGGAAAGTATTATCTTTCTAAGAACGGACGTGTTTATTACCGCGATGAGCAACATCGGGTTCACTGGGTAACGCCACCCTCTGGTGGTATTCAAGTCCCAGCCGAGCAGGCCCAACAGTATCGAGATTTCCAGGGCTACAATAACAGCACCACGGGACGCGATCTCACTGGATTGGGTAGCGCTCCAGTTCCGGCGCAATAACCCATTTCACAAGAAAAGGCTTCAGGGCAGAGGGCATAAGAGAGTTATCCCGATGCGGATAGCTTTCTGCCATGAAGCCTTCGTTAACCAACGCTCTCAGCAAAGGTAGGAATTCGCTAGCGTAGAAATGCTATGGCTCATCCCGATAACTGTCCTCGCAGCAACACAAGGAACGTATGTCTTGTGCGGGTGTCCAAGTCAGCGAATTCCTAAACCCCATTGAGAAAAATGCTAGAGCAGAAACTAGAGCAACTAAAAACAATATTTGCTGAGATGGAGCAGGCTTTAATTGCCTACTCTGGAGGTGTCGATAGTACCTTGGTTGCTAAGATTGCCTATGATGTTTTAGGCGATCGCGCTTTGGCTATCACAGCCCAGTCGCCTTCTCTGTTACCCGAAGAGTTGGAAGATGCTCGCATCCAAGCAGCCACTATCGGCATTCCCCATCAAGTGGTTGCTACCCATGAGATGGATAATCCCAATTACACATCCAACCCTGTCAACCGTTGCTATTTCTGCAAAAGCGAACTCCACGATACCCTCAAACCCTTAGCGATACAACGCGGCTATCCTTATGTCGTGGATGGGGTGAATGCAGACGATCTGAGGGACTATCGACCAGGAATTCAAGCCGCCAAGGAAAGAGGAGTGCGATCGCCATTAGCCGAAGTTGGCGTCACCAAAGCTGAAGTGCGGCAACTCTCGCAACAAATGGGGTTGCCTTGGTGGGATAAACCCGCTCAACCTTGCCTCAGTTCCCGCTTTCCCTATGGAGAAGAAATCACGATCGCAAAGTTGCAACGAGTGGGACGTGCTGAGATCTATCTGCGTAAGTTGGGTTTTTCTAATCTCCGCGTCCGTTCTGAAAGCGACACCGCAAGGATTGAGTTGCCACCCGAACAAATCAAAGAGTTTGTCCTAACAATAGATTTACCACTAGTGGTTTCAGCCTTCCAGGAATTCGGTTTTGTCTACGTCACCCTAGATTTAGAAGGATATCGAAGCGGAAAGCTGAATCAGGTGTTGAATCAGGAAGTGCTGGGCGTAAGAGCTTAACGTCTAGAGCTATCCCAGAACTGAGTAGGGGCGCATAGTAATAGCGTCCTTACTTCAGTGCGAGGGCATGTCTGTGAAATCTAGCAACACCCTTGAGGGGGGTTTACTGAGCAAAAGTACCTGCAAAAATCTGGACAATTTGCGATCGAACCAAAACTGCGATCGCTTGTCAGATTGCAACTTGGCACTTGTAGGGATTTCAGAATGAGGAGGACACAGACCATGCGATTCTTGCTTCGCGGACTAATTGCCAGTGTAGCGCTGGGAGCAGCATTCTCAGCTCAAGCACAGCAGCCTTCCGATTCCCAAATTACGGCGATGGTGGAAGCTCTCAGGAGGGCTGCACCAAAGTCTGCACCGGGACTATACAGCGAATGGGGAGTGACACCCGGTATCATTCCTAGCTGGAGTAAACAGTGTGTTGGTAGCGAGCTAACACCCGAACAATTTGGCAACAGTCCAGAGAGGGCACGAGAAACTGTAACCTGTATTGCACGACGCGAGCTAAATAAGCAGTTGCGTGCCACCAGCAACAATGAGACGGCTGTGCGGAGTGTTGCCTGCTGGTGGCTGACTGGTCAATACACGGGTTGCAACATCGACCCACAAGCCGCTTATGTTGCAAGAGTTCTCCGCTTCTATCAGGAAGC
>DATNPT010000158.1:0-6692 GCA_036703075.1 Chroococcales cyanobacterium | reverse complement strand
TCATACTCTGGAGTAGAGCTTAGGGGCTTGCAGTTCTTCAAGGAGGCGATAATTGTGAGTTACTGCCGCCAAACTACCGACCAACTTCAGCAGATTTTGGCTGTTGTGGTTTTAACCAGTATTTTGTCGTTGGCTTTTGATATGACATTCATACAGGTGACTTGGGCTGGCTCTATCAACCATTGGGAAGGTGTTGCCAAAGAAAATCTCACTCGCCACAGCTTGACGGTTGCCAGCTTCCAATCGTCGGATGCGAATCTCTCGTCGCTTGCTCTCGCTGGCATTGGTCGAGAGCTATCTCATATAGCGGAAAGTCTTCTGACTCAACTTCCCAGAGAAATCGCCAAAGAGCTGCCACACAGCAGCAATTTACCAGATTCTGTTGCTAATGCAGTTTTACAAGATGCACAGATGCGATCGCATCTGTCGGTGAAGCAGTTGCGTATCGTTAACGCCGAACCGCACAATTGGCCAGATGGTTGCTTGGGGCTAGCGTCCCCTGATACCTTCTGCACTCAGATCGTGGTTCCTGGCTGGCAAGTAACGGTGGAAAGTGGAAAACAGCGCTTTGTCTATCGCACCAATAATTCAGGCTCTCTAGTCAAACTGGAGCAGAGTTAACTCATTCCCCGCCTCTTATGCCAGGGAATTCAGCATGAATCAGCAGATGCATGTAAAAGCCGCATATTTTCTATGCATAAACTTCATCAAATCAATAATTTTGTATCAATAACTACGAGATTTATCCTTCAATCTCAATACTGTTAGAGTCAGTAGATCGCGGATCGATGTTATGAATCCTGACGCTACAATTGGCTGTTTAACCCATGGTTTAAGACAAAATAAAATCTCTCGTATACCTCATCAGACCTGGCTATTCCACACCATAAAACGGCAGCTAGAACAGATTGAAATCACTAATCCTAGGTTGGCTCGATGGTTGTGCCGAGTCATTCCAGCGCATTGTCCTTTTGCACGAACTATTAAGCTGTTTGACCATACGTTAATATGCATCCCACCGTTGTGCAAACTGAATCCTTTCTACGATCAGTTGATAGCATTACGATTTCGCTCGTTGTCATTTCTAGCCGATACCTGCGGTGAGGATATTGCAAAATACTGCTGCTAAGTAGGCGCTTGGTAATTGGTTGTTTGTTAGGGGTAAATGACCAACAACGAATAACCAACAACGAATAACCAACAACTAACAACTAATCACTCATGAATCAGCCCAAGTGTCTAGGCAAAGTATATTTGGTTGGTGCTGGACCTGGAGACCCAGGCTTATTCACCCTCAAGGGCAAGGTTCTATTGGAACATGCGGATGTGGTCATCTACGACGCACTGGTTAGCCCTCAAATTTTGGAGATGATTAACCCTGATGCAGAAAAAATCAACGCCGGAAAACGCCGAGGGCGTCATTCTCTATTGCAAGAAGAAACTACTCAATTGTTGATTGAAAAAGCACAAACTCATGCCATTGTGGTGCGGTTAAAGGGAGGCGATCCCTTTGTATTCGGTCGCGGTGGTGAGGAGATGGAAGATTTAGTGCAGGCAGGTGTACCCGTGGAAGTGGTTCCTGGCATTACGTCTGGCGTTGCGGTTCCCGCTTATTTGGGAATTCCCCTAACTCATCGCAATTACAGTTCTTCCGTCACTTTTGTCACGGGGCACGAAGCAGTTGGGAAATATCGCACTGAGGTGAATTGGCACGCGATCGCTCACGGTTCGGAAACTATCGTAATCTACATGGGAGTCCATAACCTACCCAATATCGTTAGAGAACTTACCCTAGCCGGACGCAGTCCAGAAACGCCCATCGCTCTGATTCGCTGGGGAACGCGGCCGGAACAGGAAGAATTGATTGGTACCTTGGAAACCATTGTCGAGCAAGTTGAGGCAACTGGGTTTGAAGCGCCTGCGATCGCAGTAATTGGAGGTGTTGTTAACCTACATAAGTTTTTGGATCGCTGCAAACCGGCAATGTCAGCATAAGTCTTTGTGAGTTCAAAATTCAAAATTTTTGTTATCAATTATTTTTGAATTTTGATGTTGATGGGTGAATCAACCGCAGTGATAAAACCATTCTTTTCGGATGGGAAAACTTGTATTGCCTAAATGGTCATCACTAATTATCTAGGATTGCTGAGCAGATTTAGGAAAAATTAATGACAGCTAAAAAAAATCTAATTGTTATCGGCAATGGCATGGTTGGTCACAAATTCCTTGAGCTGATGGTTAGCTTAGGAACCACACAGAACTGGAATTTGATTACCTTCTGTGAAGAACCGCGTGTTGCTTACGATCGCGTTCATCTCAGTAGTTATTTCTCTGGTAAAACGGCTGCCGACTTATCGCTCGTTGAACCGGGATTTTATCAAGATAATGGCATCCATATTTACATCGGAGACAAAGCCGTTGCGATCGATCGCGAAAACCAAACTGTCTCCTCAGCCAATGGGTTAACAATTCCATACGATAAAGTTGTTTTGGCGACGGGTTCCTATCCCTTTGTCCCCCCGATCAAAGGAAATGAGGCTCCTGGTACGTTTGTCTACCGAACGATTGAAGACTTAGAAAAAATTTCTAATTACGCCAAGCAGTGTAAAGTCGGTGTCGTAGTTGGGGGTGGTTTATTAGGTTTAGAATGCGCGAATGCTCTCAACAACCTGGGGTTAGAAACCCATATTGTTGAGTTTGCCCCTCGACTGATGAGCGTGCAAATCGATGAGATGGGTGGCATCCTGCTTCGCGACAAAATAGAAGCACTTGGGGTGAAAGTTCACACCAGTAAATCCACTACGGACATTGTGAGCGAAAACGGCAAAATCGTGAAAATGATTTTTGCCGATGGTTCTGAGTTGGCAACGGATACGATCGTGTTTTCTGCTGGAATTCGCCCTCGTGACGAACTAGCTAGAAGCTGCGGTTTAGCGATCGGCGAACGAGGCGGTATTGTAATTAACGAGCAGTGCCAAACCTCCGATCCCAACATTTATGCGATTGGAGAATGCGCCCTTTATCAAAAGCGCATTTACGGCTTAGTTGCTCCTGGCTATAGAATGGCTGAGGTGGTTGCCGATCGCCTTAACAATAGTGGTACAAATACCTTTACGGGTGCCGATATGTCCACGAAGCTCAAACTTCTGGGCGTGGATGTTGCGAGTTTTGGCGATAACTTTGCCAAAACTCCAGGTGCTAAAGAAATTGCCATCAGCGATTCAATTCAGGGTGTTTACAAAAAGTTGGTGCTTTCTCAAGATGGCAAGCGTCTTTTAGGTGGCATTCTAGTTGGAGATGCCTCTGCTTATGGCACGTTGCTGCAATTTGTGCAAAACGGGATCGCGTTACCCCCTCATCCCGAAGATTTGCTAATGCCACCGCGAGAAGGGAAATCTGCTGTTGCAGCAATGGGGGTGGAAAGTTTACCCGATACTGCCCAAATTTGCTCCTGCAATAACGTCACTAAAGAGCAGATTTGTCAGGCAATTCGAGAGGAAAAGCTGAGTGATGTTCCAAGCATTAAAAAGTGTACAAAAGCCGGAACGGGTTGCGGTGGTTGCGTCCCACTTGTCACAGATTTGCTTAAATCTGAGCTGAAGAAAGCGGGCATAGAGGTAAAAAATCATCTCTGCGAACACTTCCCCTATTCTCGTCAGGAACTCTACCATTTGATGCGATTCGATCGCATCAAGACATTTGACGAACTCATCCAGAAACATGGGAAGGGTTTGGGGTGTGAAATTTGCAAACCGACTGTTGCTTCAATGCTGGCTTCAACCTGGAACGAGCATATTTTAGAAACGCCCCATATCAGCTTGCAGGATACGAATGATTACTTTCTGGCGAACATCCAAAAGGATGGAACGTACTCCGTCGTACCACGAGTTCCGGGTGGGGAAATTACGCCAGATAAGCTGATTGTTTTAGGAGAAGTGGCTCAAGAGTTTGGACTTTATACCAAGATTACTGGCGGACAACGGATCGATCTATTTGGGGCGCGAGTCGATCAATTACCGTACATTTGGCAGCGATTAATCGATGCTGGATTTGAATCGGGGCATGCTTATGGTAAGGCACTCCGAACGGTGAAGTCTTGTGTTGGCAGTACTTGGTGCCGCTTTGGGGTACAAGATTCTACAGGTTTGGCGATCGAGTTAGAACTACGATATCGCGGTTTGCGATCGCCTCACAAACTCAAATCTGCGGTTTCTGGTTGTACTCGCGAATGTGCGGAAGCGCAGAGTAAGGATTTCGGGGTAATTGCCACGGAGAAGGGTTGGAATTTATACGTGTGCGGCAATGGTGGGATGAAACCGCAACATGCGGTTTTGTTAGCTGCTGATATCGACAAGGAAACCCTAATCAAGTATTTGGATCGATTCTTGATGTTCTATATTCGCACGGCAGATCGACTGGAACGCACGGCAACTTGGTTCAACAAACTCGAAGGAGGAATTGACTACCTCAAACAGGTAATTATTGAAGATTCTCTGGGAATTTGTGCCGAATTAGAATCACAAATGCAACACCTTGTCAACACTTATCAATGTGAATGGAAAGCGACGATTGAAAACCCAGAAAAACTCCAACGCTTCCGGCACTTTATCAATTCAGAACGACCCGATCCAAATCTAGCTTATGTCGAGGAACGGGGGCAAAAGCGCCCTGCTACGGAGCCTGAAAAAGTAATGGCTGGAGTTTCTAACTCCTAACAAGCTTTCAGTTTACATCTTGCACTACCCCCTAGCCCCCTTGATTTCGGGGGGAATATAAAGAGTGTTTAATTTAGCTCCCTCCCTTTGCTAAGGGGAGGGTTGGGAGGGGTAGAGGAGTTTACTCAAAGAGTTGAATTCAAACCTTCTAACAGTTCACAATTAAGCAGGAAAAGAAAATGGTTCAAGCATTACAAGTTCGCGAGAGTATTCTTCAATGGATTGATGTCTGTTCTGTATCAGATATTCAACCAAATACGGGCGTTTGTGCTTTAGCAGAAGGTCAACAAATAGCGGTTTTTCGAGTTGGATACGGGACTGATGTTTATGCCATCAGTAACTATGACCCGTTTAGCAAAGCGTTTGTTTTATCGCGAGGACTTGTAGGCGATCGCAAGGGCGTTGTTAAGGTAGCGTCACCGATTTACAAGCAAAATTTCAATTTAGCTACGGGAGAGTGCTTGGATGATGAAACGGTGAAAATTGCTACTTTTCCAGTTCGGATTGTTGATGAGCGAGTGCAGGTGGGTGTTCGCGAACAATAGTAGTAAGACTAGCTGATATTGTCTTGAATTACGGGTAGGGGCGCACGGCTGTCATTGGTGTCAATTTAAGGTTGGCTGGGCGGTTAAAACCGCAGCTATACAAACGAAACCCGCGCAGGCGGGTTTCAAAATCCTTAATATTTCGTTAGTCCGCGCAGGCGGACTTGGTTTTTATAGCCGCGAATTTCATTCGCCTGGGCTTAAGTTGACACCAATGATGACCGTTCGCTCCTACAATAATTTGTAGTTAGTGCAGATAAATAAAGAATTGAGATAAGACGCGATCGCATCTTGCATTTGGAACGTTTATGAAAGATGATAAACCACAGAGGACACAGAGAACTCAGAGAAAGAGAAGAGATAATTTTACAACTCCTGTATAGGAACTATATGTAATAAAAAAATTTAAATTTGTTCCCTCACCCAGGCTCGAAAAGCTCTCATGGTTTTGTTTCTGCCTACAGTCCTACACTGATTTACATACTGGGGAATTACCTCAATTAGAGGTAAATTTTGAAAATTTGAACTGTATTCACACTTAATATACTTTCCCGCTTGCAGCACGTTAATTTGCAACCTTCCATTTTCAAAGCGCCAAAGTTCAGGGACTCCTAACGCTTCATAGATACTTGGGTGAGTGCGAGAAGTCAAATCAATTTCTAGTGCTAAGTCTGGAGGCGGGTCTACTGTTAAGTCCAGTCGATTTTTTCCTCGAACTGCTGCTTCATTTTGAATGTAAAAGCAGTTGTCAGGTTCTATGCCTTTGAGCATCTCCTGATTTTTGAA
This sequence comes from Chroococcales cyanobacterium, assembly GCA_036703075.1. GTDB lineage: Bacteria > Cyanobacteriota > Cyanobacteriia > Cyanobacteriales > Coleofasciculaceae > DATNPC01. The sequence continues at coordinate 646 of DATNPT010000158.1, read as the reverse complement.
GGTAGTCGAACCCAAGGAACAAAATTCAATATCTAGCTCTTCGAGAAGTGCTTTGACTAAATCGCTAACAAGCTCTTTATTGGTTTCATGTTCGGGCAGGGGGGTCATAATTTCCAGAGTTCCATTGTCATACGCCACTCTGGAAGCACGATGTTCGCCTAAATCCTCTAAAATCGCTTCAAATTCCTGCCAGCTTACGTCAGAAAGCAGCACTCGTTGTCCTGGTGGTACTGTGATTCGCTTGAGTTCTAATAACATCCCTCAATCCCTACCAACCTTGATAGTCTGATAATAGTATCGTTACTTCGATTCGACTTAATGTAAGTCTGCCTCCCAGACACCTACATAAATGCGATCTTCGTTATCGCGTTCAATCACTCCTTTCAAATTTGAACCGCTTCTGAATTTATAGCGCTTGGATTGGCGCTGATACACGGCGTCAAGTCCCTGCTGAATATCCGACGAGGCGTTGTTATTGAGCATCTGCCCTAAGCTGTTGGATATCGTTGCCCGATCGACAGATGGGGCAAAGGACGCTTCTGTTTGACGCAGACGCCCAGTAGTACGGTCAAATAAATAACCCAAGTCAACTTGACCGGGTACATAATCCTCATAAAGTACGGCACGGGTATTTCCCCATACACCT
>DATNPT010000367.1:0-11748 GCA_036703075.1 Chroococcales cyanobacterium | reverse complement strand
CCCATGGAACCAATCGAGGTCGTATCCCCTAATAGCGTGGCACCTGCCTTCGCCATTTTGTCGCCACCGAGTGCCACGATCTCTAAGTCTAAGCCGAGTAACGATGCCTGCCGTTTCAACGCATCAACTAGCAGTGCCCCTTGCAAATCACCAGAGACTTCTCCGGTGCTGATAAATATTGTTTTGCGAGCCATTGGTCAGAAGGTAAGTATTTGAAGAATTCAAGTGGGAACGATTTCAAAATGTCTTAATCCATCGTCCATTCTTCATGAGTGGACTTTCGACGAATCCGCCGGCCGGGGATAGAGCCGCGACGTCCTTCCATCCGAGATAGCTGCAAAAATCGACGGAGGTGTTGCAAGTGTTCGTTATCGGGTAGCAAGTCTAGCTGTTCTAAAGCTTGATTGAGCGGGTATTCAGAGCGGTAGAGAGTGCGAAATGCCTTTTTGAGCAATCCCAAATCGCTGGCTGTCATTCCAGAGCGCTTGAGACCTACAAGATTAAGCGATCGCACCCGTCCCGGATTTCCCTCAATCAACATATACGGTGGCACATCTCGGTCAATTCGGCTCATGCCACCGACCATAGCTAGCCGTCCAATATGGACGAATTGATGAATGCCCAAGACCCCACCAATCGTTGCCTTGGATTCAATATGAACGTGACCGGCCAACGCTACCCCGTTGGCAATCACCACTGAATCTCCAATGGAGCAGTTATGAGCAACGTGGGTGTAAGCCATTAGCAGATTGCCATTGCCAATGACCGTTGCCTCACCTGGACCTGTTGCTCGGTTAATGGTGACGTACTCGCGAATCTGGTTATCATCCCCAATTTTTACCCAAGTGAGGGCACCATTATACTTGCGGTCTTGAGGGGCCAAGCCAATTGCTGCACCAGGAAAGATTTGGTTCCTGGCTCCAATTTCGATCGGTCCCTCCAGCACGGCATGAGCACCAATGACTGTGTCTGCACCAACTTTTACATTATCTCCAATCACCGCGTAGGCACCAATCTGAACCGTTGGGTGGAGTTCAGCGCCAGGGTGGATAACCGCAGTGGGATGAATTAGTGTTGCCAATTGTTTCGTCCTGAGTCCTGAATCGGAAAGTCCACAAATCGTTTTCTAGACTGACCAATGACCAACGGGGTTTCAGTCTACGAGAGAAAACATCAGCTCGCCTTCTGCGACTCGTTGACCATCAACGACCGCACGAGCTTGCATCTTCCCAAAACGACGCCGCTTAATTGACAACAGTTCCACTGTCATCACGAGTCGATCGCCTGGAACTACGGGACGCCGGAAGCGCACTTTGTCGATTCCAGCAAAGACGAATAATCCACCTTCCACCTCAGGCAATTGGATTAAGACAATGCCGCCAACTTGGGCCATCGCTTCGACAATCATCACTCCAGGCATCATGGGGCGACCGGGAAAATGCCCTTGGAAATAGGGTTCGTTAAAGGTAACGTTCTTGATGCCAACGGCGTACTGTCCTGGAACATATTCAGTGATGCGATCGACTAATGCAAAAGGATACCGATGAGGCAGCAGTTTGTGAATCTCTTCAGCGCTAAGCACGACTGGAGTCGATAGCTGATTGTTGGGCACAGACGCTGTTTGGGTAGCGTCATTGTGGGTATTAACGTCGGTCAGTATGGACATGAGTATGATGTGAAGGATTGCAGGTTGCAGGTTAGCATATTGTAAGGTTAGAAAAACATTCACCCTACCCTGACCCTTAGCTGAAGACAGTATCCTGCTCCGAACTAAAGAAAGGACATCACCAAAAACAGCGCTTCGTTTTGGCAACAAACGTGCCTAGCACGGCAAACTGAGAGTTGCTCTTGTTAACGCCGACGCTACTGACGCCCAGGGGCGTTGCGCGATCGCACTCAAGGTGGCGAACGGCAAATACGGTTCTAACCTTCAAGCAGTTGTTGAACCAGCTTTTTAGCAAGTTGAATATGCAAGTTGTGGCTGGCTTTGTAGGCAAGGAAGTGAGCCACAGGATAGGTTCCAAGTAAACTTAAATCCCCTACTAAATCTAAAAGTTTATGACGCGCTGGCTCATTTGGAAATCTTAAGGGAGGATTAAGCCATCCAGAGCGATCGCAAACCAGGGCATTTTCCAAGCTACCGCCCTTAATTAAACCGCGATCGCGCAACGCTTCAATTTGGTGAGCTAAACCAAACGTTCGGGCAGGAGCGATTTCCTCCGCAAAACTCTCCTGTTCAGGCGTCCAGCTATGCCATTGGTTTCCGATTGCCGGTAGCTCGAAGTCAATCCCATAGGTAAAGCGGATAGTGGGTGATGGCAAGGCAGCCACAAAGGCATCGCCTTGATACACCCAGATGGGTTCCTGGAGGACGAAAGAAGACACGGGGAGGGGGAGACGCGGCGACGCACACAGGTGTGTTGAAAAATTAAGAGCGTCCTCGCGGCCTTGTGTCAAATCGCTATCCTCGTTCTCCGTGTCCTCTTCCCCATTTCCCTGCCGAACAACCCCTACTTCTCGAATTGCCTCTATCCAAACCTGCGCCGACCCATCCATCAGAGGAACCTCCGGCCCATCAATTTCAATCCGGGCATTATCCACTCCACTACCAGCCAGTGCTGCTAGCAGGTGTTCTACAGTTCGCACACAGGCATCTCGGCGAGGAGAGGTGGACGCGATTACATTTGGAGCATCCTTCAGAGAGGTTCCCAGTTCAGTAGACCGTAGGGTGTCCCGCACCGCTTCGACTCGTGCGGGTACAACTGGCATGCCCGGTAAGTCAACCCGAACGAAATAGCGTCCCTCTCCAACTGCCGCTGGTAGTACGCGCACTTTTGTCAAGACACCGCTATGCAGCCCAACGCCAGAACGATCGAAATTCCCACCCAAGGTGTAGTTAGTCATCCCTTGTTTTTTGCTTGTTGTTGGTTGATTGTTGTTGGTTGATTGCTGGCAAGCTCATAACCAACAACCAACAATCCCTCGTTAGAATCGCTCTCCGATGCCGAAGTGGATGCGACTGTCACCTTCGTCATTGATCCCGTAATCTACGCGAATCGGACCGAGCGGTGACTGCACGCGGACACCTACACCATAGCCAAAGCCGCTACCGGGCTTGCCCCGTACACCAGCAGGGTCGCCAGGTACATCGTTTCCTGTACCGAGGTCGCTGGCAAAGTCAACAAACAGAGCGCCATCTACGGTCGTAGCACGCGAGATTGAGAAAACTGGGAAGCGATATTCAGCCGTTGCCTGAACGAAGCTGCGCCCCGATCCCACATCTCCCTCGTCGTAACCCCGCACAGAGTTACTACCACCTAAAGAAAAGGCTTCATAGGGTGGCAAGTCTCCGAAAACAGTTCCCCCTTGGACGTTAAAGGCAAGAGCTTGTGGTCCTTTGGTGAAGTTGGTGAAGTGTACGGGAATGTAGAAGCTGTAACTACCCCGTATACGGTTGAGAAGGATGCTTCCCGACCCGATAGGGACGGATTGCTCGACTCCCAACCGCAGCAGAGAACCACTAGTCGGTCGCAGCGGATTATTACGGAGATCGCGCACGGCACCGAATTGAAGAGTTAACAGGTCGTCGTTTCCACTACCACTAAAGCTCAAGTCATTGCCCAATTCATCGACAGGACTCAGGTTGCCGTCAGCGTCTTTGAGCGAAACCCGTTGATACTGCAAACCCAAAGATAGCGTCCAATCCGGCTTAGTAAAGGGGTCTGGAGCCAAAGGACGAGTAAAGCTAATGCCACCCCCTGTCCGTACTACACGAGGGCGATCGCCATTGGGGAGTTCGACCTCTGGGTCGCCACCATCAAAGATGAGTGAAATTGACCGACGCCGGAAGAGATTAACGGTGTAAGAGGTTCGGTAAGGGTCGGTTGCGATCCAGGGGTCAGTGAATCGAAGATCAAACAGGAACTCCCGCTGACCGAGTTGTAGCTCTGCCCCTAGGGTTTGATTGTTACCCCCCAGGTTTTGCTGTTGATAGCTGATGGTACCAAATAGACCACTGGCAGAACTAATCCCAGCCCCAGCCGCGAGAGAGCCAGTATTTTTCTCAATCACATCTACGACAACCACAACCCGACGCGGGTCTTGACCGGGGGCAAACGACAGCCGCACGTCGTCAAAAATCCCTAGACCGAAGACTCGCCGCAAATCCCGTTCTGCTATCCTCCGGTTGAAGACATCACCGGGCTTTAACTGAACTTCTCGCGTAATGATAAAGTCGCGAGTGCGACCCCGAACGGGTTCGCCCTCCTCATTGGTCGTCTCGCCCTCTTTGTTGAGAAAACGCACGCGGATATCTTCAACGACGCCCTCAGCCACGGTTAGAGTCACTGTTCCCTCAGGGCCGACTTTAGAGATATCGACGACCTGAGCAAGGTCATAGCCGTTTTCTTTGTACCACTGGTTGAGTTCTTGAATACCAACTTGGAGTTCGCGCAGGTTGAGAATCTGACCGTACTGCTTGCTGAAGATGTTATCGATCACATCTTGAGGAACTACGCGCTTGGCAACCCCTTCCGGCACGTTGTTAATCGTGACGTTACGCAGGACAGGATTGAGCTGTACGACGAACGAAACGCGGACGCCCAAGGGGGTGTCTTCTGGCACCACATCCACGCTGGAGAAGTAACCTGTAGCAAAGATCGCATTTACGTCTTCCTGCAACTGGGAGCGCGTTGTTGCTCGTCCCGCACGAGTCGTGATGACTTGAAATACTCGATCTTCCAGTTCTCCTGCACCACTCACGACAACTTCCCCAACTAGCACGCGAGGTTCTGGCTCAGCCGTCGGTTGACCTTCAGTACCAGACGATGGTGCGGGTGCTGGGGTAGGCGATGGCTCGGGTGCCGGGGCTGGTGTCGGGGTTGGTGTCGGGGTTGGCGACGGGGCTGGTGTCGGGGTTGGCGTTTGTGCAGTCAGGGGTAGGGTTCCAGGACTGGTGATTTCTAGCCCTGGAATAGTCCGGACTGCTACGTTGGCTGCTTTTGCGGGTTTGACTCCTGTTACTGGAGGGGTCTGGACTGCCACGTCGGCTACTGTTGCAGGTTTGACTCCTGTTAACTGGGCAAACTCAACATCTACGGGAACAGCATCTTGGTTGACATAGACCGGCTTTGAGATGGAGCTGGAATTGGCATCAGATGAAATTTCCGATCCAGGCGTCACCTCAGTGCTGTTTGCCGATTTTGAATTGGGAGTTGCTTGGTCAAGAGTCTGCCCTACCATGGGCTTGGCTAAACCGAAAGTGGTTGAAGCCGCAAGCATTGCTGCGACAAAGGGAGTTAAGCGCATGTCTTTGAAATCTTTTGGCACTTCCAAACACCACGTTGATTGAGAATTAACGATCGGGTTTTTATTCGTTGTTTATTGTCTATTGTCTGTTGCTAGTTTTAGCAAGTTGCTCAATCATTGAGCACCAATTGGTTAATCGTCAATTGCGCTTCTAGCTAATTTTTGTGGCTAGAACTCGCTCTAGAACTTGCTGGTAGGCCTCTTCTACATTTCCCAAATCGCGGCGAAATCGGTCTTTGTCCATCACTCGTCGGTTGGGGTCGGTCTCGGCTTGGTTCCAAAGGCGGCAGGTATCGGGACTGATTTCATCAGCTAAAATTAACTGCTGGCTAGACGTTAAGCCAAACTCTAGCTTGAAGTCCACCAGTGTGATATTACACTGCTGGAAAAAGTCGGTGAGAATCCGGTTGATGCATAGAGCTTGTTGAGTCAACTGATCTACCTGTTCGGGCTTTGCCAGTTCTAGCAGCAATAAGCGATCGCGCGTTAATAAGGGGTCTCCTAAGGCGTCGTTCTTGTAATAAAATTCCACCAAGGGCGTCGGGAGTACCTTGCCCAGGGGTAACCCAGTTTGTTGACAGAGACTGCCCGCCGCAATGTTCCTAACTACGACCTCCACTAGCAAAATAGTCACGCGCTTGACAAGCATTTCGTTGGGGGCAGGTCGGTCAATAAAGTGCGTTCCAATGCCTTGAGCTTCTAGTAACTTGAATAAATGGGTCGCGATCGCGCAGTTCATCTCGCCCTTTCCAACAATCTGACCGCGCTTTTGGGCATTGAACGCTGTGGCATCGTCTTTGAAATGGGTCAGTAGAACTTCCGGGTCTTCGGTCGTGTAAAGAATCTTCGCTTTGCCTTCGTAGAGTTTTTGGTGTGCTGTCATAGGGTAAATAACGTTAAAATAAGGTTAACAAGTAAAATGCCCAAACTGAGTTGACATAAATACAATAGAAGCTAGTTGTCACGAGATGGATCGCAATTCCTCCTTTTGAGCGGTGAACGGTAACAGTAGCAGATCGGCGATCGCTTTTCTTTGCTCATGGCTCTTAGAGGGTAAACCCTAATGGAGAAAAACTCTATAGCAAGAAGCTATTGTCAGTGAGGAAAGCCTAGGTTAGGAGAGATAGAGTTTGACAGCGTCAAGCCGTGTACTTTGAATCAACACAGTTTCGCATCCGCAAAACTACTAGAAAAACGCAGCGCAATAAACCATTGTTTGATAGTAGAACTACTATTGATTGAGTAGCTAGGTAAAGCAACTATGTAAGTGATACATCATCGTCTCTGATAGCGCAGTGGAAAGCAGACTTAATGGAGGCATCGCTCAATCGCAAGTATCAGACGACAGTCGGATGACAGTAAACTGTTGGAACTCTTAAATTGTCCCTCAGAGTGAGAAGTAACTTTAGTTACATTTTTGCGGGACAACGGATTTTTAAAATAAGGAGATAACTATGGTAGATCGCTCAGACTTTCTTTATCCTCGCAGTCGCTATTACGGTCAGGTTAAGCCAGAAAATTTAGTGTTTAATGCTAATCTCCAGGAGTTTGCCCAACGGGTTAGCTACATCTGTAACCTAGAAACTGCTGGTAAGATTTCTCCTGAAGAATCTTATCGACGAATCAAAGAGCTTTGGAAACAGTTGAAGCGTAGTAAAAAACAACTAGGAATTGGTGAAAATCCCTTCCAAGACGATGAAGAAGGTGAACAGAAGAACTAAGAGGATGTCTGAAAAGTCATAATCGAGACGCTTGAACCGTCTAAGCTGTTGTGCATAAAACATTGTAAATGGATGCTGACAGGGAGACGGGGAGATTATGACTAACCAATTTATAGCGATTCTCGGATCGGTGAGGTACATCTAAACTTTCTTGCCTATTCCCCATTGCCCCTTATCCCCAGAGGGGACCGCAGGTTCCCCATTCTCGAAAACCCAGGATTTTGTACCTCATCCAAAAGAGAACCGCTATAAATGCATCTTAGCTTACTCAGTAATGGGTTTTTCAAAGGGGTTCAATCTCATGAAAGCGAGTGAAATCTAGCAGGCGGCGGCCGTCGGGTTTCTTCACTAAAATATCTACAAACCGCATGTTCCAAAGAATTTCGTCGGTGAGGTAGTAACGACGAGCGTGAACAGTCTGTGAAACTGTTTCATCAATGCCCATTAACGTCGCTACAATATCCGCATTTACTTCAGCCAACGATTCTGGCGTTTCCCCATACAAAGGGCTATTTTCATCGATTACATGCATGACTATCCAGCTCAACGCAAAAATCTGCGTTTGGTGGCGAATTAGTTTAAGGTCATAGAACCGACGGATGAAATGACCTTCTGTTGTGATTTCATCCCGCAGCAAGCTTAACCTCATTTGAGCTTCCAGAATCTGATTACGGCGCTCGTTTGCGACGCGTAACATCAGGCAGGGTAAACCATTATGGGGAGCAATGACTGCCACTCGACTAAAGAGTACTCGTGCGGTTGGACGAGAGAAGCGAGCAAACATGAGTCCAGTTGCCATCGCTACTCCTAGCAAACCAACCAGCGCTTCGAGTGAAACGAGCAAGTTGGCGTAGTTAGTCTGCGGATACAGTGCCCCGTATCCAATAGTTGCCATTGTCTGAACGCTGAAGAAAAACGCATCGAAGAACGAACCCGGTCGGGCATTCTTAATGCAATCTCCTCCTGCTAGATATAACAAGGCAAATAGAGCATTAGTCGCTACATAAGAAGCTACCGTGAGCGCCAAGAACTTAGGCCAACTCACGGTGAGCAGCAAATGATAAGGGTCGTGCCAATGGGGGTGTGATAGCCCTTTTCTAACCACGTCATAGCGTCCAGTACTGACAATGTCGAACCGTTTCTTCCGGTTCCCTTGGCGCATCGGTTGGAGCATTCGCAGTGTTCTGTTCATTGATAGTGGCTAGTTAATGATTAAGATTTCACAGGGGTAATGCCTATAGATTGAGTATTAAACATTCGCGAAACAGATGGGGAAGAGAAAAGGTAAAAGAAAGAACTTACGCCTACCCAAAACCTGTCACTGATTTAATTCCTCAATAGCCGCAAACCACTGAGTGTCACTAGCACTGTCGAGCCTTCATGTCCAATTACACCTAGAGGCATGGTGATGTTGCCGGTAAAGTTAGCCATAAGGAGCAAGGCTATGAAACTCAAAGCAAAGGTGATGTTTTGCTTAACAATCCGTTGAGAACGGCGTCCTAACTTAATGGACTGTTCTAATTTTTCCAAACGGTCTGCCATTAAAACGATATCTGCGGTTTCCAACGCTATGTCACTACCTGCTACTCCCATGGCAATTCCGACTGATGCCTGAGCTAGCGCAGGAGCGTCGTTGATGCCATCTCCTACCATGGCTACGGTTTGATACTGCTGCTGTAAGCGTTGAATTACGCTAACTTTATCCTCTGGCAACAGTTCGGCGTAAACTCGATCGACACCTACTTGCCGAGCAACGCTTTGAGCTGTACGTTCGTTGTCACCTGTGAGCATGACAATCTGCTCGATACCTAGCTGTTTTAAGCGTTTGAGTGTTGTTGCCGCAGTCGATCTTATCGTATCTGCGATCGCAATTATTCCCAGCAGTTCTCCAGCATACCCTACCCAAATCACAGTTTTGCCGTCTGCTTCCAAGGCCAGTGCGCGAGCGCAAAGTTCTGAACTTGAAGGGCGAATCTGAGATAGTTGGTTTAAGCCTTCAACGTTCAACTCTTCTAAACCTGCCCCTACAAGACTCTTCTGCCCCTCTACGAACGCGGCTTTCCCTACCAAAACTAACTGGTCTTCAATCGTCCCACTAATACCCTGACCGATTTCAGCTTTAACCTCGCTTGCAGAGGGTAATTTTAGATTTTGCTGTTGGGCAGCTTGCACGATCGCTTCCCCAATGGGATGCTCTGAATAGGTTTCCAAAGCAGCAGCAATTTGCAGCACTTGACTTGGCGCTTTCCCTTTAGCAGGAATAATCTGCTCGACTTGCGGCTTACCTGTCGTCAGCGTACCAGTTTTATCAAACGCGATCGCTTTAACTCGACCGATTATCTCCAACTGTGCGCCTGTCTTAAACAAAATTCCCTGCCTTGCTCCATTGGCAATTCCCGATAGCAGGGTTGGCATAATAGAAGCCATTAACGCACAAGGCGACGCCACAACCAGAAAAATTAGCGATCGATAAATCGTCGCTTCCCAATTCCAATGGAGCAAAACAGGCGGCACAATTGCCAGCAAGATTCCAACCAGGACGATAACCTGAGCATAAACTCGCTCGAAACGTTCGATCAACAATTGCGAGGGAGGAGCCTCCGTTTGCGCTTGCTTGACCAACTGAATCACTCGCTGAATCAAGCTACTCTCTGGAGGTTGATTCACGTTTAGTCTTAAAGCACCATTACCGTTAATCGTGCCAGCAAATACTTCATCCCCAACAGTCTTCTCTACTGGTAGAGACTCCCCAGTAATTGAGGCTTCATTGAGCGTACTGTAGCCCTCGATGATGACAGCATCGGTGGGAATCAATTCGCCCGGTTTGACTAACACCGTATCGCCGACTTGCAGCTTGGCAATAGAAACCTGCTGTTCTTCACCGTGCAGGATGACTCGTGCTGTATCCGGCGTCAAACTCATCAGACTACGGATATCTCGTTCGGTGCGTCGCATGGCGTAGCCTTCTAGAGCTCCGCTAATGGCAAAAATCAGGATGAGTACTGCACCATCGACAATTAGGTAATATTCCCGACGCCACAATCCTAAAGCGGCTGCCCCTAGTGCCGCAACAATCATCAAGAGGTCAACATCGAGTTGTTTTTCTTTAAAGAGAGTTGTTAGCCCTTCACGGGCACTTTCGTAGCCACCCAGTACATAGGCTGTTGGGAGAAGCAATAAGCCAAGTCCCACCCAATTGAGATGGAGTGCGAGCCAACCTAGGAATACCAGTAAGCCACAAACAGAGGCGGCTAAAGCATCTGGATGTTCTTTCAGGAGTTCGCTGAGGCGAGGTGTGGAGAGAGAACGTTGAGTCATTGGGGTATTAGATGCAATCTAAGGACTCCTCCACCCTAAACCTTGACATCAATGTCAATGTCAACTGAACGATGAGCTAGAGATGAAAATTATCAGTTAGCCATACTTCTCGGGGAAATGCTCAAATTCCTAGCAATTTAATGCACGATGAACACTTTCCTCGCTTTTAAGCTGATTTCCTGGCAAATTCTGACCGATAAGACAATTTCTCCATAAGAGTATTTTGCATATCAAGGTCTAAATCAGGAGGAAACACCAAAATTTCTTGACCCTCCAGTAATGCTTTACCATGAAGTGCGATCGCCTCACTCAAGCATAAGTAGGTAATGGGAATCCATCCGTCGCTGTAAAAGTAAACCACAACTCGATGATGAGCATTATCTCCTAGAGGAAGTGGAAGCTGCCATGACGAACACATACAAATAAATGTTAATGATTTAGTTGTTTCCCTGTTTCTTTGTGGCCGTCATACGCTCCTAGTAGCAACTACCTCTAGTCATATGTCTAGAGAAGTAGTTATCGAAAATATAGCGGTTTTCAGTTGAATGAGGTACAGGGCTGATGGTTTTCAGGCAGTCCCGATGAAAAAATTTCACAGCCATGTATGAAAGTGGTACTTACGACTCCCTACTCCCCACTTACAAGTCAGAGGGCAGAAATTAGCTATACTCCACTCAATCAAGAATCGCGATAGAACTAACTGGGCTTCACTAAAATAGAGTTTCCTTCTATTTTTGCTGTATAAGTCGGTAATGGTTTCTTCGCCGGGCCCTTAAGAACTTTGCCATCTGGAGCAAATTTAGAATCGTGGCAAGGGCATAAAAAATCCTTCTTGTCTTTCTCCCAGTCTACGGTGCAGCCTGCATGAGTGCAGATTGGATTAACGGCAAGAACTTGATTCGGATTAGCTGGATCTCGAATCACTAACACTGTACCAGCAGAAAAATTTTTGTTAAGAATTTGACCCTTTTGGTCTAATTCCGCTACTGTTCCAACAGGCTGAAATCCATCAGTGTTAGCAGAACTAACGGTTGATTTTGACTCGGTGCTTTTCGGAGAGCAAGCAGCGAGTGCTACGGGTAAATAGCTAGCAACGCCACCAATACCTACCCACATCAAAAATTCACGACGATTCATAAGAGCAATAGTGATTAGTTCTACAAAAACTTTAGTTGACTTGGTGCTCTAGGCGTTCCCAAACGAGTAGAGGAGGGTGAGATTATTCTTGGCTTGAGTATAAAGTTGAGCGTATTGAGTTTCAGCCTTGGAGGCATAAGTCAATAGCAGTTTACAAAAACCGACTTAAATCAAAACTACCTTCTGGAGTTTCTTTTCTAAATCGCTCAGCACTCAAAACCTGCAAAATTCGTTGGGAATAATCTACTGATCCTCGCAGTTCATC
>DATNPT010000361.1:0-7710 GCA_036703075.1 Chroococcales cyanobacterium | reverse complement strand
CCAACTTGTTAGTTGTTTTTTTTGACGAGGTTAGTTGTCAAATAGCTTTCAAACTATTGGTTTTTCTAGGTTCAGACCGCTTGGCGACCTCTTGTGCCGTTTCAAGCGCATTTACCAATGTACTCACTTCAATCAAGATTGTCAACTACTTGTTGAAAAAAATTTTCGGCGAGATGAAAATTCACTGTCTGAATCCTATCTAAGCTAAGTTATCTAAAGGCACAGAAGAACCTTTAGGAGAACTACGGCTGTGAGTCCGATCGCAGTTTTACCGTCTTTCGTAGTACTTGATCCGCTCTTGCAGAGTTGGTTGCTAGAAGATATTGGTCGAGGCGATCGCACAACAGGGAGCTTGTTGATGGGACAAAGCAGGCTTGGACAAGCCAAATGGACTGCCAAGCAAGCGGGAATAGTTGCGGGGTTACCGATCGCAGCACGCATCTTCCAATTGTTGAGCAATCTCCCGAATACGGATAGCTTTGCTTCACGCGTCAGTTTTACCCAAGTCGTAGAGGAAGGTCAAGCTTGTCAGCCAGGGCAGGTAGTGGCTACCATCCAGGGTTCTCTTGAGACCTTACTGATGGGTGAGCGGGTTGCCTTAAATCTCGCAATGCGTCTTAGCGGAATTGCCACACTCACACGTCAGTATGCCGAAAAAATTGCCGACTTACCGGCACGACTGGTAGATACCCGGAAAACCACTCCTGGCTTAAGACTGCTAGAAAAGTATGCTTCCCAAGTAGGAGGAGCCATCAATCACCGGATGGGGCTAGATGATGCCGTAATGATTAAGGATAATCACATTGCTGCGGCTGGTGGGATTGCTGAAGCGATCGCTCTAATTCGAGAAAAGATTCCTTATCCCCTCACTATTGAAGTGGAGACAACTACTGTAGCTGAAGTAGAAGTGGCTCTAGAACATGGTGTAGACATCATCATGCTCGATAACATGTCACTCGACCTTATGCAAGAAGCTGTCCAACTCATTCGCTCTCATCACCACCCCGTCAAAATCGAAGCGTCGGGAAACATTACACTTGAAACTATCCGTGCTGTCGCCGAGACGGGTGTTGACTTTATCTCTAGCAGTGCCCCGATTACTCGTTCAAGCTGGTTGGATTTAAGTATGACTCTGGAGAGCAAGCAGACCAATTCTTAAAGTTCGTCTCCATCATTGAAAATCGATCAATTGCCAAACGTACTCAAGATAACGAACGCCAAAGAAGTTTTTTAGATGTCTCTGAGTGAGGAAAACTGCCTGACACAAGCTAACTGACTTTGCTCTTAAGTTATGTTAAGAGTAAACCTGATGCTCAACGGCAAGGGCAGCCAACGCTGATTGAGAGCTTTTTACCTCGCGCTATGAACTCCCTACTTGAACAGCTAAAAATAAAATTTACTCAAGCTTTAACAGCGGCTTTTGGTTCAGATTTGGCAGGGATAGACCCAATGGTAGTACCTGCCAGCAACCCTAGGTTTGGTGATTACCAGTCCAATATTGCATTGTCTTTGAGCAAGCAACTGGGACAATCACCCCGAGCGATCGCAGAAGCAATACTGAGGCATCTTGAGATTAATGATATCTCCCAGACTCCTACAATCGCTGGTCCAGGTTTTATCAATCTCACCCTGAAACCTGCCTATTTAGAAGAACAGCTAAATGTGATGCAGGCAGATCCGCGCTTGGGAGTAGAGACAGCCAAACACGCTCAGCGAGTGATTGTAGATTTTTCCAGTCCTAACATTGCTAAAGAAATGCATGTGGGTCATCTGCGATCCACGATTATTGGAGACTGTATTGCCCGCATTTTAGAATCTCGGGGTCACGATGTTCTACGGCTCAACCATGTAGGCGATTGGGGAACCCAGTTTGGGATGTTGATCACCTTCTTACGGGAAGCTTACCCAGCTGCCCTGACGACTGCTGATGCCCTTGATTTGGGAGATTTAGTTGCGTTTTATCGGCAGGCCAAACAACGGTTTGACGCTGATGAAGAATTTCGCGAGGCATCTAGACATGAAGTGGTAAAACTGCAAGCTGGTGCTGAAGATAGTCGTCGAGCGTGGCAGTTGCTATGCGAGCAATCGCGGCAGGAGTTCCAGGCAATTTATGACATGCTCGATATCCAACTCGTAGAACGGGGAGAATCGTTTTACAACCCGCTACTGTCAGCCGTTGTAGATAACCTCGACCAGTTAGGCTTACTAGAGGAAAGCGACGGTGCTCAATGTGTTTTTCTAGAGGGATTTACGAACAAAGAAGGTAAGCCCCTACCGTTGATCGTGCAGAAGTCTGATGGAGGTTACAACTACGCTACAACGGACTTGGCAGCGCTACGCTACCGGATTCAGCAAGATGGAGCAGAACGGATTATTTATGTTACAGATGCTGGGCAGGCAAATCACTTTGCTCAGGTGTTTCAGGTAGCGCGACGGGCAGGTTGGCTTCCCGAAAATGTTGAGATCGTGCATGTTCCCTTTGGACTGGTGCAGGGAGAAGATGGAAAGAAGCTGAAGACTCGCTCTGGAGAGACAGTACGGTTAAGAGATTTATTGGATGAAGCGATCGCGCGTGCGCGTACCGATCTAGAAACCCGACTCCATGAAGAAGGACGCGAGGAAACAGAACAGTTCAAAACTCATGTTGCCCAAGTGGTAGGGATCAGTGCAGTTAAATATGCTGACTTAAGTCAAAACCGTACCAGCAACTATGTTTTCAGCTTTGATAAAATGCTATCTCTTCAAGGCAACACAGCTCCTTACATGCTTTATGCCTATGTCCGCATTCAAGGCATTAGCCGCAAAGGTGGAATTAATTTTGAGCAGCTGGGAGCAGATGCCAAAATTCTGTTGCGAGAAGATACAGAATTAGTATTAAGCAAGCATATCTTACAGATGAGTGAGGTTCTAGGTGAGGTTGAGCACGATTTGCTGCCGAATCGTCTTTGTCAGTACTTGTATGAACTCAGTCAAAAGTTCAATCAGTTTTATGAGCAGTGTCCTGTGCTGCAAGCTGAAGCAGAACTGCGGATATCGCGGTTAGTTTTATGCCATCTAACTGCTCAAACGCTCAAGCTCGGACTGTCCTTATTGGGCATTCCCGTGTTGGAACGGATGTAGTTGTGACACTGTTCACCTGAATGTCGGCATTCATGGACTCAGAGCGAGCGCTTTTGTATCGAGATATACTGAAAAAAATGCGATCGCTCTCTTTAGAATGCCAAGAGGCGATCGATAGGCAGATTCCCCTCTTTGTACGGATTGCCTTCCTTGCCTTTCCAAAAAAATTAAGACTGATTCTGTCTTATCGCCGATAGTATAGATCTACCTGGGTCACTGGTCACTGAAGAAGGTCAAGACTAAGCTTGTGACCCGTCTCACACTGGTAAACTCAAACTATCACTATTGACAAAAATACTTCATCACAAGCTACCCAGGTATTTTTCTTTAGAGTAGAACTATCGAGTTGAGTTCTTATCATCATGCAGCTTCTAACTCTTCCATCCAAGACCGCAGAAGCGAAAATCATCCATCCGCTTGGACTCAATCGCGTTAGCCTTTGTAACTTTTTTGTTACTTAGTCTTTGACTGGTCGGTTATTTCAATCCGGCTGCACTAGTGCTCCCTCCAAGTCTTATAGTAGGGGCATACAGCCCTCATCCCAGTAGGACCTTTTTAGCAGTAACTTAAGATTTTTACGATGTAGTCAGTTGCTGTCTCATCACCCCGGATTTAATCAAGATTCCTGTTGAGAGACCATTCCATGTTTGACGCTACACAACTACTTATAGAACACTTCGTTCACCAGATTCGAGAAGGGTACCACCGCACCTACGGAGGTTGGAATTCCAACTTCGCAGATATTATCGCCTGGGCGGGGAATATGGCCTTAGAAAACATTGCTAACAGCGATGCCCTCTACCACAATGTCGAACACACGATCTTAGTGACCTTAGTTGGGCAGGAGATTCTGCGCGGCAAGCACATTCGTGAAGGCGGCATTTCCTGTGAGGACTGGATGCACTTTATTATCTCCTTGCTCTGCCATGACATTGGCTATGTAAAAGGAGTCTGCCGACAAGACCGACCCGATCAAGGTCTATATGCCACTGGTCAAGATGGAAAGATGGTAAGTCTAGCTCCAGGTGCTAGCGACGCTGCCTTGACTCCTTACCATGTAGACCGAGGCAAACAGTTCATTGAGGAGCGCTTCGGGGGTCATATTCTGATTGATGCCGAATTGATTAAGCGCAATATCGAGCTGACTCGTTTTCCGGTACCTAAGGACGAAGACCATCAAGACAAGATTAACTGTCCTGGTTTGGTCAGAGCCGCCGATCTTATCGGTCAGCTTTCAGACCCGCGATACCTCAAGAAGATTAGCGCCTTGTTTTATGAATTTGAAGAAACAGGTGTCAATGGCTCTCTAGGCTATCGTCATCCAGGAGACTTACGCAATAACTATTCCAAGTTTTACTGGAATGGGGTCTATCCATACATCCAGGAGGCATTGCACTACTTAGAGCTGACGCTAGAGGGGAAACAAATTATTGCTAACCTCTACGCTAATGTATTTGTCGTCGAGCACGAACAGCAGCAAGCCGCGATTAACGCAGCTATGAACGCGGCTTGAGCGATTGTGCATCGCGTACTGCCCTATGGGGCGATCGCATCCATCACTTTATCTCTAATTGCTAGTTTTCTTAGGATTTTGGGATGCATTTCTCACACAGCTCTTTCGCTGAGAACTGTTATACCCGTTCTATGTGCGCGAACTCCTTACAAGTTGTGAAAAAAGGAAGGTCAGGGTAATAATACTTACCGTGACCTTCCTTGTCTTTATAGGCAATTGGTAGAAATTGGCAAGCTTTTGCCATTCACATCAACTCACCCGTTTCTTGCAGCGAGTGCAGGCGTCGATAAATCCCCTCGCGGCGCAGTAGTTCTTCATGGCTACCCACTTCAACAATTCGCCCTTGGTCGAGGACTACAATCTTATCTGCGTCCCGAACTGTACTCAGTCGGTGTGCAATCACAATCGTGGTGCGGGTACCTTGAATTGTCCTCATTGCCAACTGAATCGCACGTTCAGACTCGTAGTCTAGGCTAGATGTTGCCTCATCAAAGACGAGGACATCTGGTTCTACTAATAGCGCTCGCGCAATTCCCAAGCGTTGTCGTTGTCCACCCGATAGCCGCACGCCTCGTTCGCCAACAACAGTATAGTAACCTTGAGGCAGTTGAGCGATAACCTCATCTACCTTGGCAATACGACAAGCCTCTTCCACTTTTGCAAAGCTAACTGTAGGATTGCCATAGGTGAGGTTGTCCAACAGCGTACCGTTAAAGACATCGACTTCTTGATGGACGATCGCCAACCGCTTCCGGTATCCCGTGACATCCAGCTTGCGAATGTCTATCCCATCCATCAAGATACAACCCTGTTGCGGTTCAAAATACCGGAACAAAAGTTTCACCAGTGTAGACTTCCCCGAACCCGATCGCCCCACTAGTGCTACGGTTTGATAAGGTTTGATCGATAGCTGGATATCCTGCAAGACTGGGCGTCTGGAGTCATAGCTGAAACTCAAATGGGAGAACTCCACTTTCCCAGTAAATTCATAAGACTTTTCCGTGTCTGTTGCATGCAGAACAATCCCAGCCGCATCTGTCCCAACAGGACGCTGCATAAACTCATGGAATCCCAGCATGGAAGCATAGCGACGCGCAAAGATTTCAGCCAGGTTACTGATCGGTTCTAACTCCGAATAAGCCATGCTCGAAACTGTCAACGTCGTCACAAAATATCCCAGGGATATCTTTCCTTGTACCGTTGCCAATAGAGTCAGAGCCAGGACACTAAAAACGCAAATCTGGATAACTGTTTTTTGCCAGCTACCCAGCTTGACGTAACCTAAATGAATGCTGTAAAGCACTACCTTGAGTTCGCGATTTAAGCGATCGCTTTGTCGTTTCAGTTCTGCGGATTCAGTCGCAAATGCTTTGACAGTTTTGATATTGGTAACAATTTCGGAAGTACGGCTTTCTGTATTTTCCTGGTGTTTATCGAGAGTTTTTTCCTTACTTATCAGCTTTATCAAATCTTTGAGGCTGAAGCTCAAGATAACGATAAAGGAAATCAAAAACAACAGGGCAATGCGCCATTCAATGACCCAGATAATTACAAAAATGCCTAGTACCCGAAAGAGTTTGGGTATGAGCTGCCCAGCAATTTCCGGATACGTCCAAGTGTGATTGGCAACCCCTCTAGCAACTCGTCCGGCGATTCGTCCGGGGTTGTTTTCATCATAAAATTCCAGTGGCAGAGTGAGAATTTTTTCAATCGCTTTTTGGGAACTGTCGCGACGGGAACGAAGCGCGATTGCCCAGTGAAACCAACTGCTCAGCCACACTTGCACTGGTGCTCTGACTACTGTAACTAGGAAAATTAAACCCAGTAGCACCGAAATGGATAATACTTTGTCGGTGCGGCTTTGGGTCAGAGCAGCGACACTCTTCACCAGGGTTTGTAAGGGTCCATCTAGTGCTTGACCGGATAAGATGTTAAGAATTTGTCCGATTACATAAGGCACAACGAGATCGACAATTTCAAAGATACTGGCAGCAGCAATACTGAAAACAGAAATGCCCCAGTAAGGTCGAAAGTAGTAGAGGATATCTCGGAATTTTGCCATGATGCTCCTGACTCAGCAGCACTGAAGCGAGCTAGAATAAGATCGCGACAGGTCACCTCGTAGTATTTATAGATTACAAACATACTACAAGCAAAGTGTTTCCGGACGAGTTTTTTCAAATTAGGTTGCTAGTACAAGCGGGCGCAAGTTAGCGTTCACTAATCAGGTAAGGGAGCGAAGTCTTCCCTCTAATCCTTGTGGCACTGACCTGAATCCTTACGTGGAACTATACAGCCAAGCCACAATTAGAGTGAGAATTGCACTTTATTTAATTCACGTTCCTAATGATGAATTTCCAGAGTCAAAATATAGCGCCCCAACTGGACGCGCTCCGACCACAGCTCGTATTCCACTCGTAAACTGTGAGGTAAAGGGCGACCTTCTAGTTTTAAACTCCGGGTGTAATTACGCAAGTGAAACGACTCATGACCGGTCGCCGAATCGCTGTGCAACCAATAGCGGCTGATGCCATAAACGCCTTGCTCCCAGATATGGCGATAGCTCAATCTACCCTGTCTCTGCATCGTCATACTGACCCGATAGGGTGAAATCTCCAGCCACAAGAGTCGGAAAGGCTCGTGTTTCGTATGTTGGGTAGGCGAGAGCGTTGTCCGTTCTGTCCCCCACTCAGGAGGGACTGGTTCGCTCAATAAGAGGTGAAACCGTTCTTGGTCTTTTTGATACAGCGTAGCGGCTGTTTCGATAGTTGACCAAACCGGCAGGTCAGTCGATACGAAGGACAGGCAAACGGGTCGGCGGTGGTGCGTAAGCATAGGGTGTGAGAAGCAACCATGACACAACTAGCATAATTTAACCTTCCTACCAAGGTAGGCAGTAGCGCAACAGTATTTTCACAAAAAAAAATTGACGAGGGTGCTTGCCAAAGGAAGTCTTGTACCGTTATGATTGTTAATCGTGACAAGCGTTGAGCAAACAATCCTCAGTAGCTCAGTGGTAGAGCGGTCGGCTGTTAACCGATTGGTCGCAAGTTCGAATCTTGCCTGGGGAGTTTTAA
>DATNPT010000347.1:0-14250 GCA_036703075.1 Chroococcales cyanobacterium | reverse complement strand
CCTCTGCGCTCGCTGCTCATTCATGATGCAATCCGTGCGTTAGCGTTCGCGCAGCGTTCCGAAGGAAAGCTTACCGTAGGTATCGCTTCTAACTTTTTGATTCCACCTCACTGAGATAGGATGGAGTTCTTGTCTTCCTTCCAGTCATCTATCCATGGTGATATCTCAGCTAGTCTATAGCAATATTAAATCAAAACAATACTCATAATTTTGTCAGATTCAACCCTATCTGCGCTAACTGGCTAAGCGCGATCGCAAATTAATCGAATTGGATAGAAAACCCTATTTAGCCGCAGTCTTGGACGTTTTAAGGTAATAGCTTATTACCACAACTCTGGCAGCCAGTCGAACACTCTATCGAACCAAGAGATTAAAAAACCAGATAGTCAATCTTCCGGATTTAGCCAGTAAATTCAGAAAAATTTGAAGGAATGTGAAGAAACTGTAAAGCGAACACATGATTTGTGTTGCGTTGCTAACCTACCGGAGATTCAATGTATGGCAACTCTTACCGTTACGAGTACTGCCGATAATGGAACAGGTTCTCTCAGGGAAGCGATCGCCATTGCTCAGTCAGGCGACACAATTGTTTTTGCCCCGACGCTAACGAATCAAACCATTAGCCTGCCAAACAATGGTCAACTGCTCGTTAACAAAAGCTTGACCATTGATGGTGCCAATGCTCCTGGTTTAACGATTAGTGGGAGCAACGCCACCCGAATTTTTGCTGTCACCACAATTGGCACGAGCTTTACACTCAAGAATTTAACGCTAGCCGATGCCTTTCTCCCTGGCGATTTGGGAGGAGCGATTAATGCAGAGAAGCAAACGGTCTTAACCGTAGAAAATTGCCAATTCAACAATAACGTTTCTCGGGGTGGCGGTGCTATTTTTGTTAGCGATCGCAGTACTCTCACGGTGACAAACTCTACATTCAATGGCAATGATGCCGCCACCTATGGGGATTTAGAAATATCGAGTGGGGCTATTTCAACCTTAAGTAAATGCAATGTCACCATCACAGACAGCGAGTTTACCAATAACAAGGGGATTAACGGTGGCGGTATTTACTCGATATTTAGCAACCTGACGGTAGAAAACTCCACCTTTACTAATAACGATTCATCACTGGGTGGTGCATTCGGTTCGCCAGATTCATCCGCTGCTGGCTACACCAGAGGGTACGGTGGTGCCATTTATATTGATGGGGCGAGTATTCCCAACGATCCTCGATTTTACCCGGACTGGCAAAACGGGGACCCCGTAGGAGGAACTATCCTCATCAGCAATAGCCGGATAGAAGGCAATAAAGCGGCTGGAGAAGGTGGGGGAATGTGGCTATTTGGTTATCCCCAAGACCAAGTGATTGTTGAAAATAGCACGATTATTAACAATCAAGTTGTTAAGGATAACAAGGGTGATGCGATTGGTGGTGGTATCCGCTTCGGCCCTACGAAGATTACCATCGACAACAGTGCGATCGCAAACAATCAGGCGCAAACAAGAGGCGGTGGTATTTACTACGACGGAGAGTCACCTGTCAACATTACGAACAGCACCTTTTCTGGCAACAAAGCCCAAGACGCTGGTAACACGGGGTTAGGTGGAGCGATTTTCAGCAATCAGTGGGCGACAGGCACAAATATCGTCAATACTACCCTCGCCAATAATTACGCAGGCAGCGATGCTGGGGCAATTTTTCAAGGCAATTATCCCCTGGCTGTCACCAATTCGATTTTTGCTAATAACAGTACGGGGAATCCAGGAAATCCAAATCAACAAACCAACGTAGTCCTGACTGGAGGAAACAACCTGCAATCTCCAGGTAGCGGTAACAATGCTACCGCGAATATTACTATTGCCGATCCGTTACTCGGTGCCTTACAAACGATTAACGGCAGACTTGTCCATCCTTTATTACCGGGGAGTCCTGCCATTGATGCAGGTACCAGCGTGGGTGCGCCCAGCACCGACCAAATCGGAACCGCTCGTCCTCAAGATGGAGATTTGAATGGCAGCGCCCTCGTTGACATTGGTGCCTACGAAGCGCCCGGTACTCTTACCCCAGAAATTCAAGTCCTAAAGGGAACTACTGATATTGCCGACGGCACTACGGTTGCCCTGAACTTTGGCAGCACTCCTGTGGGAACACCACTGGTGCAAACCTTCACCATCGCGAATCTTGGTACAGCAGAACTCAATCTGAGCAATCTGCAACTTCCCACAGGCTTCAGCCTGGTTGGTACGCTTCCCGCTACGGTTGCTCCTCAAGCTCAAACTCCACTCCAAGTCCAATTGGATGCCACAGCAGTTGGTACATTAAGCGGTGAACTGAGCTTTGCCACTAATGACAGCGATGAAAACCCCTTTAACTTTGCTATCAGCGGGACAGTCGGTGGGACAACCGGTGGAACAAACAATACCCCCACCGTTGCCAATCCGATTCTCGACCAAACGGCTAAACCCAATACACCCTTCACCTTCCAGTTAGCTGCCAACACGTTTAATGATGTCGATGCAGGCGACAGCCTTACCTACACCGCTACCCGCAGCGATGGCACTGCATTACCCGCATGGTTAAGCTTCGACCCAACCACTGGTACGTTTGCCGGTACTCCCACTCCCAGCGATGCAGGTACCCTCAGCCTGAATGTTACTGCCAGCGACCTTTCTGGCGCTGCTGTCAGCGATACGTTTAATATTGCGATTGCTACGAGCGACACCGCCAACAATTACTCGGTGGGTGGGTTTACCTGGAACCCCAACAATGCGGTCAAATCCGCCTCTATTATCTATGGTCAACCAGGAACAACCGTCTCGTCGTTTCTCACCCAGTTTTTGGACAACTTAGGGCAACCCGTTGCGTCTCAAACCGTGGGCAATCTACTCTTCGCTCAGGCGAATGGTTCTGTCACAGTAGGTAGCGATACGGCTCCGGCTGCTATTCTTTTAAACTGGGGTGGGTTGGGACTAACCAATCAAGCTGGTGATGACTTTGTCATATACGAAAATGGCAATGTCGGTGCGCCGGAAGCCTTTGGCGTCGGTGTAGTTAGTGCTACAACGGGACAAATTAGCAGCTATCGCTATGAGTTTGCGGACAGCTTCGATGATGCGAATGTCGGTGCGCCGAACGACGGGCAAGGTGTCTTCGCTACGGGGTTCGACCTGAGTGATTTTGGCATTGCACCGGGGGAAGCGATCGACTCCATTGTAATTGCTAATTTGCTGCCTAGCGATCGCGTTAGTGGTGCTGACGGACAGGGCGTTTTAGGTTCTCAGTACAGTTACACGCCCTTAACCCAACCCGGCGGACAGACATTTGCCACCGATAAATTTGACCCAGATATCACCTTCGTGACTGGGCTGCATGACGTGGGGGCGTTGCCATCACTTGAGGGCGATGCGCTGCTCAATGGTGGTAAGAATAACAACCCACTGACAGGAAGTGCTCAGAGCGATACTTTCGTACTGGCAAGCGGTCAAGGTCAACAGACGATTGTAGACTTTGAAGAGGGTATCGATCGCATTGGGTTAAGTGGAGGTTTGTCGTTTGGACAGCTCACCCTGACGGGTCAAGGGAACGATACCTTAATCAATGTCACCAGTACAGGAGAATTGTTGGCAACCGTCGGTAATGTTAATGCTTCACTGCTCACCAGTACTGATTTTGTCACGGTGAGTTAGCACGAAGCGATTGGGGTATATCTTATACTCAATCGGGAATGCACAAGGATTAGAACGTCGGTTCTGCAATGTACCAATAATCCGAAGCAACCCTTATCCACGGTTGGGAAGTGCGAGGGATTCCTTACGCCACGCACGCATTACTAGAACAAAAAGCGATCGCGTTAAATCTGCATGGCTTGCGGTGCCGATGCAGTCTTAATACCCGAAATTCCTTACTCCATTACTAACAAGAACCGCCATAGAGTTCATAACTTTATTGACTACCAAGGATTACCAATCATGCTGAAGCCACTCCAGAAGTAGGGATGAGACAGATTTTTGTCTCCCTGTGCAACCAGTTCCGGCGGTAGAAGAAAACTGCCCTGAGTAGTGATTAATTTTCCCCCTTCCAACCGCACCTTACCCTGAATCATGGCTAACTGCGCTTGCCGCAGTGCCTCCGCTTTAATCGGCGCTTCCTTTAATTGCTCGTAAAATTCACTCATCAACCCCAGTGTCCCTTCATCGCTGACATGCCAAAGGCTTCCCAGTGCTGTCTTCACTCCCGATAGCGTGGCTAACCCGGTAAATCCTAACTCGGCTTCCTCATCACCTAATGCGGTGCGACAGGCACTCAAGACTAATAGTTCTACTGGCGGGTTATTCCAACCGAGTTGGCTCAATTGGTCGAGTTGTAATTTATCGTCTCCCCATAACTGGATGTAGGAGTTAGAGGGTTTTCCGGGTTGAAAGTTGGCATGGGTGGCTAAATGGATAATGCCAAAGGGTTGTGCAGCACGAGCGCCTTTGAGGTTATCTAAAGTAAAGGCATCGTTGAGAAACAATTTTCCCGACCACAATTGCTCGGCAATCACAGATAATTCAGTTGAGGTAGCAGGTAAGGGTTTTTGCTGAGTAAATGTACTCGCTCCCATTGCCAAGACTTGGGTATTCTTCACATTCACATAGCGCGTATCGGTAAGGGAGACGCTGGGCATTAAGCCAACGCTGTATCGTTCGACGATGAAGCCGGAACCATTATGCAATGCGGCTAAGGGCACAGAGCGTAAGCCAACGTCCATGATGAACACGAGGTTATTAATTTGTTCGGCTCGTAAGTCTTGTTCTAAGGGAGTGACTAGCCATTGATAGAGTTGTTGCGCGGGTGGTAAGTAGCTAGTGCTGCGTTGTTTGATGGGATTGGTGATTTCAGCCCGCAGTTTGTCTGCCATTTCTAGGACGAGCTTTCGTGTTGCGCCTGTGACTCGGCGTTGAATGGGTTTGCCCGATGAGGTGACGAGGACGAGTTCGAGTTGGTCGTTGTCTTGAGCTGAGTTGGGTTGAGGTGAGGTGGGTTCGGTGCTGGTGGTTAATTCGGAGGAATTGAACTGCCCGAAAATTTGCGGGGGTTCGTGGGATTTTTCAGGTTGAGATTTGAGGTTGGCGGTTGGGGATGCAGATTGGTGTAAATTTCGCTGTTGTAGACGGCTAGGGCAAGATGCTCCGACTGGGTTAGGGTGACAGGATATTCCTGCGGCTGGCGTTTCGGAGGGTAAGGAGGTAGGGGCAAAAAAGGCGTAGATGAGAGCGGGTTTAATGCCGGTGGCTTTTTCGATTTGTTGGAGTTGGAATTGTGCTTCGGGGAGGGAGACAGTTTGGGTAGTGGAATTGCTGGTGTTGCTCTCACCGAGATAGTTTTGATAAGTGCTGGTGAAGGTTTCCTCCAGTTGAGCAACGATGGGGTCAACAGTTACGGAGGGAAATTCTCCCAGCGCTGAGGGTGTGGCGGGTTGTGTTGAAGGGAGATTGAAATCTGTAGGCTCGAAGGAAAGAATGGGCGATGGGCTGGGGGTAGGAGTAGGTGATGGGTTGGGGGCAGGAACGCTAATAATCTGAATGTTACCTTGTCTGTATGTGTAGGGAAAAGATTGTACTGGAGCGATCGCAAAATCTCCACTAGTAATCGCACCTGCTGTGCCGTTGAGGCTGGCATCGCCGACGATAAACGGAGTTACGCCGTTTCCTCCGTGTCGGATGGTAATGTCTCCGCCGCCATTACCACCAACTGTAGAGATACTTGCAATCTGTCCATTGGCAGCTTGAAATGTATCAGTGGCCCGGAAAAAGCCTCCAGTAGTAATGTCAACAGCACCGCCTTGGGTTCCGCCTTGGGCATTAATTGAACTGACTTGAATGTCGCCGGAGGGGTCGAGGGTGACGTTGCCTCCTTTACCTGTTGTGCCACTAGAATTAATCGTACCAGTGGTAATGGCAGTAGAGGCGTCGAGCACCATGGAACCGCCCGTTGCTCCTGAGCTATCGAGACTGATTGCAGTAATGGCTCCGCCGCTAGTGAGGCTAATCGTTCCGCCGTTTTTGGCGGCATCGGAGAAGATTTGTCCTGTGGTGATATCTCCATTCGCTTGAAGGTTGATATCACCGCCACTGCCCTTGGGAGAAGAGGAAACTAGATTACCTGTAGAGACTACGCCACCACTGCTGAGGCGAATCTCCCCGCCCTTCGAGTTGGAAGAAGCCGAGAATAGGTTACCTGTGGTAATGTTCTGGTTGGTATCGAGAGTGATATTGCCACCATCGCCGCTCAGAGCATTTGAAGCAGCATTTAAATCATTGGTGAGAATATTGCCGTTAGCTTTGAGAGCGATCGCTCCCGCGTTAGCAGTCAAAGAACTCGTGTCCAGTATCCCTGCTGTGGTATTGATATTGCCACTGTTGCTGGTAATCGTAATCTGCCTACCGCGATTGATGATATTGCCCGTGCTAATGTCTTGGTTGGCTAGTAGGGTAATGGTTGCATTGTCAGCTCCGGTGAGCGTAAAACCTGTGGTGTTGATGGAGCCATTGCTAGTAGGAGAGCGCAGGGTGATTGGGTCGTTGAATGTAGTGTTACCTGTTAAGGTAACGCCACCGCTACTGTCAGCTCTTCCGATGAAGATTTGAGAAAACCCATTTTGTAGAGTGTTGAGTTCGCTGGTATCTAGATTCAATCGAGCATCGTTGGTGGTGCCACCGACACTGATGCCTAAATTCGGGTCAAGGGTTTGTAGCTGGAGAATGCCAATACCTTTGATTTGGCTAGTGTCATCGATATCCAGTTCATCGGCTGTAAGGGTGATAGTGCCACTACCTATGCCAGTTGGGTTAATCGATGCGTTATTCGACAAGCGAATTCCTGCTGCACCATTGGCACCAGTACCCTCTAGAGTAATTGCCCCTGTTCCAGTCGATTCAACCACACCGCTGCTGTAAATCAAAATTCCATGGTTATCAAAAATACCAATTTGATTTCCAGCTCCCGTACCTATCAAATTGATACTTCCATTGACTGAGCTGACTTTGGCGTTTGTAAGCCCAGGCGCTAACCCCCCAATGGCTATTCCCTGATTATCAGTCACCCCACTAGCACGCCCATTGAAGGTAATATTTCCCGTCCCGGTAGCTTTTACCGCGCCGCCCTGAAAAATCGAAACGCCGTCGTTATTGTTGCCAGTTGCATTACTAGTGCCTGTGAGCGTAATACTCCCCGCCCCAATCGATTGCACCACACCACCACTAAAAATACCGTGGTTGCCATCTCCAATTCCCCTGCCAGTTCCAGTCAGGCTAATATTTCCATTGACTGAGCTTACTGAAGAGGCTGGCCCAGAAAGTAATATCCCGAAATTGCCATCCGTTCCGTTTCCGCCAGTTCCAATCAGTTCAATTAGCCCCGTTCCGGTCGTTTCCACCACACCGTTTGTGCCCAAACTAATGCCTACGTTGTCGGTGCCAGTGCCGTTCCCATTGCCAATCAATCGGATTGTTCCATCTACTGCCCGAATTGTGCCGCCTGCGTCCTCTATCAATATCCCATTACTAGCATTCGTTCCATTAATAGCGTTTCCTTCGAGGGTAATCGTTCCTATCCCAGTTGTTTCCACCACAGGGTTATCTCGAAACACAATGCCACGATTGATGCCACCAGGTAGTCCTGTACCTGTGAGTTGAATGTTGCCCCCTCCGGCGTTAATGTCAGTGTTGCTAATAATAATGCCGAATAGTGAAGCGACATTTGGTTGGTTACTTCCCCTACCAAACCCTGTAAAATTGCCTCCGTTGGTATTAATTACTGTCCTATTGGGGTCATTGCCGATACCCAAAGAACCATCCCCGTTGTTATCAAAATCTGCGAGTAGGGTAATGTTACCGCCATTCGTAGAGATGTTGGTGGGGGCGTTTCCATCACCGTTAATGTTAATGCTGCCGTTCGCGAAGAAGGAGATGTTGCCCCCATTCGTGATGAGATTGGCAATACCGTTAACAATAATGTTGTTATTAGCCTGCGCCGTTAGTCCCACACCATTCGCAGCAATATTAATAGGCGCATTAAACGTAATATCATTCGTCGCTTGTAGGATTACATTCGCTGTCGCTGCATCGATCGTGCCATTGTTGATTGTGTTATTTACCCCCGGATCGGCAAATTGATCGTTCGCCGCCAACTGTGCAGGATTATTCCCACCTGCTACAACCGTGATATTGGTTGGATCTAAGAGCAAGGTGCCAAATGGGCCTTGAGCTGCTGATAGATCGGCAATACCAGCGAAGTCAAGAAATGCCTTACCTGATACTTCAGAAAAGCCACCATTGCCACTCAACAAACCTCCCCGTGCCGTAACTGTGCCGTAGAAGCGGGTTGCCTCATCTGCCCAGACAATCACCCTCCCCCCATCCCCATTGAAGAGAGCATCAGCATGAATTGCAGAATCACTGCTGACAAAAGTACGAGACGCCTTGGGAACTGTCCCACCACCCTGATAATTGCCGCCAATCAGTACTGTACCGCCACCATTCGTGCCAGATGCATTTATGTTGGCACTAACCAAACCCACCTTGTCACCCAAAACATTCACATTGCCGCCAGTGTCCCCCGATACGTCGAGACTACCAGAAGCAACAGCCGTCCCTGCCTCAGCCGGAATCGCCACCCCAGAACCCGTCAGCTTCACCACCCCATTTTTCACCACCAATTCCGTCGCACTACCCCCACCCCCACCCGTCAGTAATTGGGGCAACGATAACACCGAGAAATTCTGCGGTAACGGTGCAACACCTTGCGTCCCTACAGTCGCAACAGGTTGAAACTCCAAACTCAGCAAATGCCCATCCTGAGACATCCGCACCAAATTCTCTCCCGGCACCGCGGCTAAGGTAAGTTGTCCCCCTGGTGCCTTGAGTTGCCCGGTACTCACCACCGTACCGCCCAACAGCGTTAAACTTCGCCCTTGCCCCACCGCCAAGTTTCCAGCATTCACAACTGCCCCTGGCTGACTCATCGTAAACGCAAACGTGTTGGGAGTCCCTACCAACGCCGCGTAATCATTAGCACCCGACGCATTAAACCAACCCGAATTAAAACCAATCCCATTCGCTGTCGTCGCTGTAAATGCCGCCGGTACATTCAGGCTGGCATTAGCACCAAAAATAATTCCTGCTGGATTCATCAGGTAGAGATTGGCATTACTCCCCGTCACCTGAAGGAGTCCATTAATCAGCGAAGGATTCCCACCCACAACTCGCCCCAAGATATTCTGAGTCTGCGGCCCAGCCAGAAAATTAGCAATCTGTCCTGCATCCAAACCAAACTGGTTAAAGCTGTGGAAGAGATTCGCCCCATCGTTTGATAGTCTTCCACCCTGAATATCGAAGCGATTCCCATTGGTAATAACATCCGTACCCGTACCATCAGTAGCTGCTGTAATAGGTTGAGCCAATGCCGAGGCAGTCGAGAACATCCCCATCAAGGAAGCAGCAGAAAACAACAAGCTTAAAAGCAGCCGAGGAGACTTCATCGATAGATATCCCAGTTTTTTCAAGAATTTATGAAAAGCGCTTTATTCCAGCTAATTCCTAGCTGCTAAAACTCTAATGATTCGACATTTTCTCAACGAACCTATCCCACCCCTCAAGCTAGCTTGAACTACATTGAGAGTTTTATTTAAATCCCAAACTATTCTTATGTGCCAGCCTTCCCCGACAGCAACACCAAATTTTATTATTTTCGAGCTATCCAGTAGACAACCCCTGTTAATTATGTATAGTTTAATGGGTTAGCCTAATTTTGAACTTAAACTTTCTAAAATTCTTGTAAAGAAATTTATGTCTTTCGCCCCCTAGCCCCCAATACAAGGGGGGAACCGGAATTTCAAAGTCCCCCCTTGTATTGGGGATTTAGGAGGCAAAAGAGTCTCAGATGCCAACCAGGAAACTTGTGTGTACACCGTAGCCAATTCTAGGGGAAACCGGAACTGGAAAATACCTCTCCACTTGAGGAATTTAGGTCGCGAGAAAAAAGAAGTTTATTCTTGAAATTTCATAAAACAGTTATAAAGTAATACTACTTTTGGGGTGACTATATGTTGCATCTATTAAGCCTTATAACATTTTCAAAAAGAGTCGATGGCAATAAATTATCTTAGTTTACTTTTAGCTTTATTCCTTACGGCTTGTATACCTCTACAATCCTCAAAATCTACTCATACATCTCCAGAAATTCATGTTAAGACAGATCTAATTACCTTAGAAAATCGAATCAACTTGCCTCAAAAGGTGAGCAGCGTGCAATGGATTGTTCTACCAAGAGGAATCGCTAGCAGGTATGTCCCTGGCCCTACTGATACGATCCTTTATGCTGTCTTGAAGAGTAAGAATGACGATTGGTCTTCACTTCCTGAAGCAAAGCCATTATTAACCAGCGAAAAGGTAGTCAATGTTCCTGTAAACGTTGCTGAGAAACTATTCTCTCCTGATATTCTAAAAGACTTCCATCAAGTAGATGGCTATCTACAAATTACAGGTAAGCAGTATGAGCCTAGTTTCTTTAATAAGAGTAGTTACCGGGGAGTTTATGCAATTCTGGTACGCGATCGTTTGCTAGTCTGCTTACAGAGTATGTAGCAGCTCGGCGTAAATGCGATCGCCAATCTCGTAGGGTGCGTCGCGACACACCCTACGGATTATTCTGTTGTCTTTGGGATGGAAGAAGGCGATCGCTTTTATGGCAATTCTAGTGAACCTGCGCTCTAGCCCATGGCGTCTCCTACCCGTTTAGCTCAATTTCGAGTTCCCAACGTTGAAGCACCCCGACATCAGCTTTTGCTAAGTCTTGAACCTGAAGCACCCAAGCCCCCTGAATCGTAGTATCCTTCAATGATTCCACAGTGTACGTAGTCTGAAGGTTGTTAGTCGTTCCTCCTTGGCGATCGTGGAGAATAACGCTAGTACCGTTAGGCGCTTTGAGCTGAACGTTTAGATTGCCAATGTATGTATGGATAATATCGACGCTAACGCGAAGATTGCCGATACGACCGCTATCCGCTACTTCGATCGCATCTTGGATACCCTCTGGATCGGCATCTGCGATGTTGCGATTTGGGGCTGACGCATACCGCTTCACGCTCGGTTCAGATTTTGGTTGAACCAGCGCCACGCAAGCGGCAGCATCTACCCGGCCATAACCATACCGGGGATGCCAACCCTCGGTATGCTCTGGAGGAGTTGGGCGGGCTGTTTTCGTCAAGATATCCCGAATCTCGTCGATGGTTAGGTTTAAACCTTTGGCTTTGGCTTCTGCCAAGATTAAGGCAATGACACCCGCTACAGCCGGAGCGGCCATGCTGGTTCCACTCTTGCGCGTCTCACCTACTAGACTACGCGATTGAGCCGCCAGTACATCATGTCCGGGTGCGCTAAACTCAGGCTTGTACCGTCCATCCCTAGTCGGGCCTGCACTGGAGAAGAACGATAGGGGCGTTGTGGGTTTGTGGGCATCGTAAGAGCCAACCGCGATCGCTTTTTTCCCACAGGAAAGGGAACCCAAGGTATGAGTCTTATCGTGAGGAGGGACAAACTTGGATGGCCCAATATCGTCCCGTTCAATCCAGGCATGGAAAGAACCATCGGTGACTTGAATACCATGCAACCGAATCGTCCATTTTCCACGAGGAATCCCAAACTGGGGTGCATTAAAAAGGCTGATGACGTTATCTCCGTTATTTGGATCTTGCTGGCGGTGAGCAAGAAACATCATGATTTCTCCGCGATCGTTTTTGAGCCTGCCGTTTTCTCCCAGATCCAAACTTGCAACGCTAGTACCACTAGGTGAAATGACTTCCAGCCGAAAGCGATCGCCTGCTTTGTACCAAACCTCTAACTCATTCTCTGACAAATCAAACTCTTTCAACTCCCACTGGAAATCTACAAATCCGTCTTGGGGTACCGTTCCAGCCGCGTGGATGCCATCTTCATAGGAGTTAGCTGCTGCAATTACCGCCGCTCGGTTCGGTTGCTGGCTGAGCATGACATCGATCGCTTGCTCCGCTAAATTAGAACCATCATGCGGGCCTCCATTGGTACCGAGACTAAAGTTGACCACACATGGTCTATCTCCAGCTTTGTCGAAAATGTATCGAATTGCTTCTACAAGCTGAACGGAGTTACCAAAATTAGTTTGCGTAACCTCCTCTGGATCGGTTGAAAGAGGCGTTCTGATTTCGACAAAAACCAGATCGGCTTTGGGGGCTACCCCATTATTTCCTGCGGCAATATCCATCACATGAGTGCCGTGGGAACTCCTGTAAACCTCATACTCTAGCGTCCTGTAAGGGTCGGAAGTTTGGAGTGCTCGGTTGATATCGTCTTGAATATGCTCTCTCCCATACCCAAAGGGACTGGTATCGCTTAAGGTACCACCTTGATCCCAAATCGCCAGCAGTAGAGTTGATTTATCCTCTTTGCGAAAACTGGGATGAACGAAGTCACCGCCGTAATCTACAATCCCAACCACCACACCTTCCCCCTGATTTCCTACCGATGACGGTGGCAAAAGGTCTTTGCGAGAATGAATTTCTTCAACCGTTGCCTTGAGAGTGGGTTTGAGTCGTACACCGGGCTTCAAGCTAATGACAAAGGGTGCGCGTCGAACCTCTTCTAAGCGATCGACAGGAATGCGAGCGGTGACGATATGATAGCCGTCCGGCGTTGAGCCAATCTCCGCACCCGTGCGAACTTCACTCAGGTTATTCCAAGCATCCAAGTCTGACACTTTAGCGATAACAGCAACTTCCCCTGCTTCAGTTGAAGCGGTTGGCTGCATCATTAAACCTCTGTTTCTCTGCTCTAGTAATCGTTGTAAGTAAGGATCGAGGTCTGCATAAATATCTGTTTTCTCAAATTCCATATATTAATCATCTCCAGAAATCTGTTTGCTAAGCTTCATTAACTACTCAGCGTTAATCAGAAATTTTATACAATAAGTAAAAAAACTTAAGCAGATGTTACAGAAGTAGCTTTGGCATTCCTGACAGAAACCATTGAGCTACAGCAATCCTAAATTATTTTTGAGATAGGCTTTTTTTCACGAACCACTCCAGGCACAGGAGCGTAGAGGAGATAAAAGGAGGTTCTCATGAATCATTTAGGAATCCTATAGTTGCTACCCTTACTAAGATTCGTGAATTTCTTAACATCCAATTAAAAGGATAGGGCATGGCAGTGCCATGCCCCTACAAATTACAAATTTTTTAGGTTATTTAATTCATATGCTTAAATTAATTACTAATTAAGCATTCACAAATACTTTAGGCTCTATGCAGCGAAACGCACAAAAATACCTGTAGCGTTCTGAATCAAAGTTGCTAACTCCTCAATGACGTTGGCACTTACACATTTAAGCACTTGTACTGGGTAGACGAACTCTTGGGCAACTGTATGATTGCCACGCCCCTCTACTTGTCGGTTTAAGGGTTTAGGTCGTTTAGGGGTATTGAGTTGAATTTCATCGGGAGATAAAGATTGTATCAAATGAATGTAATTGGCTTGGATTTCCTCATTCCACGGAGTTAGCACCATTGTTTGAATAGCTAATTCACCAGAAAATTCCGCCCGGAATTGCTGGATTCCCGTCTCGATACTATCTAAACTCATCCCCGCAACTGGTCGATTAATGCGTTGCAGTTGGTCGGGGGATACCGCATCGAGTTTAATCGATACTTTATCTGCTAAGGCTAGGGCTTTACGAACGTCTGGATTTCCTAGTAAAGTACCGTTGGTGAGTACTAGCGTAGGGCGACTTGTACATTGCTTAACAGATATAATAATTTCTCCTAAATTGAGTGCTAATGTCGGTTCGCCACTGCCACTCAGGGTGATGATATCAATATCCCAGGGAGCAAAAGGTTGCAAGTCTTTCAGGATTTGCTCAGTGGGAACATAGATAGCGCGATCGCATGTTTTTTTTTCGATCTCTCCTAACTGACAATAAACGCAGTTAAAGGAACAAATTGACACTTGACCAATCGGGTCAATTCCTAGAGAACGCCCGTAGCGCCAAGAGGTAACCGGCCCATAAACGGAAGAAAATGTTGTCGTTGTCATCTAAATTATGAATTGTGAATGATGAATTGGGTGAGAAGCTTTCCCCTTCTCTAATTGCTCCCCGTTTAACAAGGCTACGGTGTACACACAAGTCTTGCTCGCCCCCTAAATCCCCAAATTCTGGGGGACTTTGAGACTCCGGTTCCC
>DATNPT010000301.1:0-23825 GCA_036703075.1 Chroococcales cyanobacterium | reverse complement strand
TTTTACCAGTAGGTAGTAGAGGACTCTCTTGCAAGGTAGTTGCTTTTCTATAGCCTACAGTGAGACGCTTTCCCATCACTGTTGTGGTCGGCAATACTCCCACCATCGACCAAGAGTGTTCCTCAAAATCGCTAATCTGCTCGCACAAATACATTAACCCCCCGCACTCTGCATAAGTTGGCATTCCCTTAAGAATTGCCTTTCTCACAGATTCACGCGCACTGAGGTTATCAGCCAGTTGTTGGGCAAAGATTTCGGGAAACCCACCACCGAAGTACAGTCCCTGGATATCTGGAGGTAGCGTTGCATCTGTGAGGGGACTCCAAGGCACTAACTGGGCCCCTAGCTCTTGCAAGATGTCTAGATTGTCCTGGTAGTAGAAACTAAAAGCACGATCGCGTGCTATTGCTATTCGGACTAGAAGTTTGGAGTTTCGCGTTATGCCTAAGACGTCCCCCTTGCTCAAGGGAGGAGTATAGAGAGTCTGAGTTGAAATTCCCCCCTTTACTAAGATGGGGCTAGGGGGGGTAAGCAAGGGTAATAGCTGTTGCCAGTCAAAGCAACTAGCTCCGAGTTGAGCCAGTTGGTCAATCAAGGCATCTAATTGAGCCATTTCAGCAGTGGGAACTAAGCCAAGATGGCGATCGGGAATTTTGATAGTGTCGTGACGCCGCAACACTCCTAATATCGGCAGTTGCAGTGGTTCTAAGGCATCTTTGAGAAGTTCCAAATGGCGATCGCTTCCGACTCTGTTGAACACCACGCCTGCGATCTGAATTCTCGGATCAAAGGAACGGTAACCATGCGCTATGGCAGCCACTGAACGGGACAACCGACTGCAATCCAACACTAGTAGGACTGGCCGTTGCAAAATTCTTGCGACATGAGCCGTACTCGCCCAATCGCTCCGTCCAGAGGCTCCATCAAATAACCCCATCACCCCTTCTACCAGGGCGTAATCTGCGCCTCGAACGCGATCGCTAAAACAGTCTTGGACATATTTTTCCGACGTCAACACTGGGTCTAAATTCCGGCAAGGACGCCCTGTAACCCAGGTGTGAAACATCGGATCGATGTAGTCTGGGCCAACTTTAAACGATTGAATCGTGTGATTTTGACGAGATAAAAACGACAGTAGGGCGAGCGTGACAGTCGTCTTGCCCACCCCACTTCGTTCGCCAGCGATGACTAAAGCCATAGTTAGTTATTGGTTGTTGGTTAGTGGTTAGTGGTGATTAGAAAACTACTAACTACTAACTACTAACTACTAACTAGCTAACTTGAGAACCTCAGCCGTAACCGCTAGACTTTCTTCGTAAAGCACCTCACGACCCCAGCGTTGGAGTTGCTGACTCAGCAACTGTTCGGTCTTTTGGTCAAACAACGGTGTTACTTGCTGAATGCGGCAAGATTGGGCACCACCACCTGCTTCCATCCGCATGCAACCAGTGGTTTCTGAACACAACACGGTACAACAATCGGCTTGTTGGTTGGTCGAACCCAAGCGTATGCTAATGAGGTCGCCCGCTACTTCTCCCACATCAGCGACAGGAACTCCAGCTAACTCCGCTTCCACTGGTCGTTGATCTTTCGTTGTGAATCGAATCCGCCGGATATCGTAATCGCCGCCCTCTTGTTCGTAGGAGACGGGATGCCACTGGAGTCGAGAGGCCAACCACCCTAAAAACATGAGTGCTTGCGTGGAGTTACCCTTTTCGTAATCGATAGTCACTTTGTCAACTTCTTGCAGTGCTGCACGACGCTCCGGCGGGTCGAATGCTTCAGCCGTCAGCTCTTGCCATGCGGCTAACCGTCGCCAGTTGAGATCTGCGATCGCAGTTCCCTGCTCGATCAGGGTTTGTATCTTTAATAGCTCTACCTCTTCATTGAAGGAACTAGAGTCAATGATCACGTTATTGCTGATATCGCCTAGCCGCTTGAATAGACCATATTCTGGGTCGGGCGTCCCCTTCCACCAGAGGAACTGAGGAAGTTCCCCGATCGCTAGTGCGGCAATCATCCCAGCATTGCGTTCTAGAGCGTCAGCCGTGCCGCGCAGGGTGATATATTCGCAGCAGATGAGCGTACTCTGAGAGTGTTTTTGCACTGGGCAAGAGGCAGATACCTGAGCGGTAACGCCTTCATCGTCACCGGCAACAGGACAAAGGGCGATGATGCGACAGGGGTTAGACGCCGCGATCGCATCGGCTAGTGTCGATCCTTCCAGATCGGGGGAATACTTGAGCGGTTCGGCTCCTTGTCCACTACTAGTAGTTGCCCCGTGCTGGAGTTTTGCCGCGTACTCCTCGCGCAATTTAGCTTTGGTGATTTCGTCGGCAGCCCCAGTTCTCGACAGTCCATAAGCTTTCTGTGCCGCTTTGAGTGCAGATACCATACGTGGACCGAGAATACCGTCAATCGGACCCGTGTAATATCCCAATGCGGCTAGTAGCTGTTGGGTTTCTTCAGGTTCATAGACAATCAAGCTAAACGTTGATGCCCGTATAGCAGAAGGAAAATCGCCATATTCCCCAGCACTCCCATAGCTTTGCCAGATTTGACGAAGTTCCCCTTCAATATCAGCTATTGAAACATCTTTGGGCGTTTGTAAGGAGACGATAGGAGGAGATTGAGTTGCCATATCAGTTATGCGTTGTAGTTGTTAGTTCATGGTTGTTAGTTGTTAGTATCTTAGTTGTTAGTTATTTTTATTTGGTAAGGGTTTCTTGACCAATCGCCAACAACAAATAGCCAACAACTAACAACTTTGTTACAGTCTGCGCCAACGGCGTCCATCCCGATTCATCAATAGCTCGGCTTCAGCTGGCTCCCAAGTTCCTGCTTCGTACTGTGGAATGGTTGTTGGATCGGTCGGTGCCTCCCAAGTAGCTAGTGCTGGTGTTACAACCCGCCACGCTTCTTCCACTTCATCAGCACGGGTAAAAAGCGTTTGGTCGCCTAACATACAGTCAAGTAATAAGCGATCGTAGGCATCAGACGTTGATATCCCAAACGACGAGCCGTAGCTAAAGTCCATATCTACCGTGCGCGTCCGCAGATTGGGTCCCGGCATTTTCGCTTCAAACCGGAGTGAAATTCCCTCATTCGGTTGAATCCGCATCGTCAGAACATTGGGACTTGCCTGCTGTGCGGCCGATTGAAAGATCAGCAAGGGAACATCGCGAAACTGAATTGCAATCTCACTGACTTTTTTAGGTAGACGCTTGCCCGTTCGCAGGTAGAAAGGAACGCCTTGCCAGCGCCAGTTATCAACGAGTAGCTTCATCGCTACATAGGTTGGTGTTGTGGAATTAGGGTTAACCCCTGGCTCTTCCCGATAGCTCGGAACCCGCTTGCCTTTCATCCATCCGGCCGAATACTGACCCCGCACGGCTGAGTTCTCTAAATTATTGATATCTGCTAGATGGGTTGCCTGAAGTACCTTAACTTTCTCGGTTCGGATGCTATCGGCATCAAGGGAATTCGGTGGTTCCATCGCCGTGAGGCAAAACACTTGCAGTAGGTGATTTTGCACCATGTCCCGTAGCGCCCCGGAGGTTTCATAGTAACCGGCTCTATCTTCGACCCCCACAGTTTCTGCCACTGTAATCTGGACATGGTCAACAAACTGGCGATTCCACAAGGGTTCAAAGATGGCGTTAGCAAAGCGGAATACCAACAAATTCTGAACCGTTTCTTTACCCAAGTAATGGTCGATGCGGTAGACTTGCTGCTCTTTACAAACCTGTTGCACAACGCGGTTAAGCTTCTGAGCCGAACTCAAATCGGTACCGAAGGGTTTTTCAATCACCAGGCGGTTCTTAATCGGATCGGTCAACATTCCCGCGCCTCCCAACTGTCGGATGGCTTCTGGAAAAAATTTGGGGGAAACTGATAGATAAAATACCCGGTTGCCTCGCGTTCCCCGTTTACCATCCAGCTCGCTCAAGAAAGCTTTGAGTTTCTGATAGCTTTCTGGCTTATCAATATCACCAGGGCAGTAGTACAGCCCTTGAGCAAAGTCTTCCCATAT
Source organism: Chroococcales cyanobacterium (assembly GCA_036703075.1). Lineage (GTDB taxonomy): Bacteria > Cyanobacteriota > Cyanobacteriia > Cyanobacteriales > Coleofasciculaceae > DATNPC01. Next base: position 19,792 of record DATNPT010000301.1, on the reverse strand, counting down.
TTCCTCGGCTCCAATGCCGGTAGAAAACTGCTCGATCCCCTCGCGCATCTGCTCGCGGAAGTAGTCGTGGCTCCATTCTCGACGGGCCACACCGACGATAGTGGTTTCGGCAGGCAGGCGTCGATCTTGTTTCATCTGGTAAATGGCTGGCACGAGCTTGCGCTGCGTGAGGTCTCCCGACGCCCCAAAAATTACCAGAATCGCGGGTTCTGGTGTCCGTTCCTGTTGCAATCCAACGCGTAGGGGATTTTCTAGCAGAGTCACCATAGCTGTTTCAACTTAATGGATAGAGATTATGATGGTTGACATCCTCCCCTCACTTCGCCAAGGTCTGGGGATTCCGTAAGATAAAACTAAGAAAGCTTTTTTTTGTTGGTGTTTGTCCTACACAGACGTCTCATTCACGAAGGAGATTCTCTGATTTGTTGGGATGAAGGCTCGATCGGACGGGGACTCCTGAAGAAGTCCCAATCGATCGAGCCTCAATTCTTTAGTTGGCTAAAGCGGTATATTTTCTCCTACCTAAGAGGGAAAATTTCCATCCCGCCCTGTTGACTTACACAGTGGTTGCCAACTTTTGGACTTTATCCTCTAGCGAGGACATCAAAGACTCGAAGGGTTTGATAAATTTATCGATTCCATCCTGTAGAAGTTCCTCCATCACTTCTTCGAGTTTGATATCGATATCGGGGTCTTTGAGATTTTCAATCAATCGGTTAGCTTCCTCAACACCCGCCTCAATCCGATTACCGGGAGAACAGTGATCGGCACAGGCTTCAATCGTGTTGGGTGGCAGCGTGTTGACGGTGTCAGGGCCGATTAGCTCATCGACGTACATCACGTCGCTGTATTCTGGGTTCTTGGTGCCGGTGCTTGCCCACAAGAGACGTTGGACTTTTGCACCTTTTTCTGCTAAGGCGTTCCAGTGATCGCTTCCGAAAATTTCCTTAAACCGTTGGTAAGCAATTTTGGCATTTGCGATCGCAACTTTGCCCTTAACGGCTTTGAGCACTGCCTCTTTTTCGATCCGGTCAACACCAGCCGCGAGTTTTTTGTCAATGCGATCGTCAATGTTGCTATCAATCCGACTCAGGAAGAAGCTCGCCACTGAAGCAATCTTGCTGATATCTTCCCCTTGAGCGGCCCGCTTTTCCAAACCTCGGATGTAAGACCAAGCGGTTTCAACATAGCTATCCACCGAGAACAGCAACGTGACATTGACGTTGATGCCTTCGCTAATGACTTGCTCGACGGCTGGCCAACCTTCCCGTGTTCCGGGAATCTTGATCATCAGGTTCTCCCGACCAATCTCGCTGAAATACCGTCTGGCTTCTTCAATCGTTTTTTGGGTATCCAGGGCAATATTTGGCGGCACTTCGATACTGACGTATCCGTCAAGACCATTGGAGGACTCATAGACGGGCTTTAAGATATCGCAGGCATTGCGGATGTCTTCAAAGACCAACGATTCGTAAATCTCCTGAACGGATTTACCCGCACGGATACCGGATTCAATATCAGCGTCGTAAATCGCATTCCCAACGATCGCTTTTTCAAAAATCGCTGGATTAGACGTGATTCCTACAACGCCCCGCTCGTCAATCATCTGCTTGAGTTCGCCGGACTCAATCAGTGTACGGCTTAGATTATCCATCCAGATGCTCTGGTGGTAAGTTTGTTCGATCTCGAAAATAGGATTCTTGGCAGTCATTAATTAACTCCTAGTGATTGCGACGGACTTTTCTGTTTGAAGGTTAGATGATTTGGTCGTATCAGTGATTACACCTGAGTCATCAACTCTTGACCGACGACTCAGCACCTAACCCGTGCTAAGAACGAGTCATTGCAGTTTCTTGTGATTCCCTTGCCCCCTCTTGAATAAAAGACTCGACCAGGGCGACATCCTCCTTACTCCCAATAACTAAGGGGGTTCGAGCATGCAACGCCTCAGGTACAACGTCCAACAGGTCTTGGGTACCCGTACTCGCTCTGCCACCGGCTTGCTCCATCAAAAAGGCAAGGGGAGCTGTTTCATAGAGCAAGCGCAACTTTCCTTCCGGTTTCTTCACCGTACCGGGGTAGAGGAAGACACCTCCCTGCATCAAAATTCGATGAAAATCTCCAACTAATGCGCCACTGTAGCGAGCGGTATACCCTTCATGGCGATGAACATAGCGAATGTAGTCTCGGATTGATTCCTCCCACTGCCAGAAGTTACCTTCATTTACGCTATAGATCGGTCCGTGATCTGGCACCCGAATGTTTTCATTGTTCAGGATAAACTCACCCAAGCTGGGGTCAAGGGTAAACGAATGAACTCCCTTTCCCATAGAGTACACAAGCATCGTGCTTGGTCCATACAGGATGTAACCTGCGGCAATTTGGTTACGCCCATGTTGTAGCAGATCGCGGGCGTTCCCGTCGAGATCGTCACCCTCTTGTCTGCGAATCGAAAAAATTGAACCTACATTTAAGTTTATGTCTACATTCGAGGAGCCATCAATGGGGTCATAAAGCAGGGTGTATCGTCCAATTGGGCAGTTTTCGGGGATATAGTAGGGCTTCTCCATTTCCTCGGACGCCAAACGACAGACGAGACCGCTTTGCTTAAACACTGATATAAAAACGTCATTGGCATAGATATCCATCCGTTTGACGGATTCTCCTTGCACGTTGACGGTTCCTGTGAACCCTAGCGCTCCCTCCACTAAACCAGCACGGCTCAAGCGCCGAGAGATCAGCTTGGCAGCTAAAGCAATGCGATTCATCACCGCGCTGAGATCTTGTGCCTCGGCGGAGAAACTCTGAAGTTCCTGTAGAACGTGACGAGATAGCGTTGTACAATCACGATCCAGAGAGTATTCCTGAGCTGAGGACCGATCCACATCTGTCATATTCTTCTCCCTCCCTATTGGGGCACGCATTCATAGGTGAGGTCAGCTACCCTTCGGTAGTACCTCAATCTCGCTGAATGCCCAACCCTCTTTACTTTCTATCTTAGGGAGGCATTTTCGATGGCGCTTCTAACTTTAGAAGAACTAAAGAAACTGTATAACGATCTATAGAAACTATGAGAAGGGGAATGCAATCTTCATAATATTTTCCCTATAGAAAGACACTACCTGAGGTGAGATCTAGTTAAATAACTTGATTCAAGCGTAAAAAGACTTTATGGGAGAACATAAACGAATTGGCATTCTCACGAGTGGTGGAGATTGTGCTGGGTTAAATGCAGTGATTCGGGCAGTGACTCATCGGGCGGTGGGAACTTACGGCTGGGAGGTTATGGGCATCTACCGCGCGACTCAAGGGTTGATGAGCCGCCCGCCTCAAGCGATCGCATTAGATGTCGAAAAGGTTGATGCGATCCTAACCCAAGGTGGGACAATCCTCGGAACGACCAACAAAGGCAATCCGTTTGCGTTTCCGATGGCGGATGGAACCCTGCGCGATCGCTCGGATGAAATTCTTGAAGGCTATTATCAGTTGGGTCTTGATGCCCTAATAGGAGTTGGGGGAGATGGTAGTCTAGCGATTCTTCGCAAAATTGCTCAGCAAGGCAATCTGAAGTTTGTCGGGATTCCCAAAACCATCGACAACGACGTTAGCATCACAGAACGCTCCATTGGGTTTGATACGGCGGTGAATATTGCGACGGAAGCTCTCGATCGCTTACACTTTACTGCCGCTAGCCACGATCGCGTGATCGTACTGGAAGTGATGGGACGAGATGCCGGTCATATTGCGATCAGTGCTGGGATTGCAGGCGGGGCTGATGTAATTCTGATTCCAGAAATTCCTTACACGATCGAAAAGGTTTGTCACAAAATCCAAGAACGTCAGGCGCAAGGGCGGCACTTCTGTCTTGTAGTGGTATCCGAGGCTGTTTGTACTGAAACTGGGGAAGCTGTCAAAATTAGCGATCGCTTTGGTGAATGCCGCTTTGGTGGGATCGGTCAGTACTTGGCTGACCGAATTTCTGCCTGTAGCGAAGCCGAAACGAGAGTCACGGTTTTAGGACATACCCAAAGAGGTGGTATTCCTTCCCCTCTCGATCGCTTAATCGCCTCTGCCTTTGGTGTGGGAGCGGTCGATCTCATTGCTAACGGTCAATACGACCATATGGTAGCCTGGCAAAACCGCCAGGTTGTTGGCGTGCCGATTGCCGAAGCGATCGGTCAATATCAAGCTGTAGATCCTAACGGCACTTTGGTGAAAACAGCTAGGGGTTTAGGGATTTGTCTGGGAGACTAGACAAGTTACATCTACAGCACTTTGCGAGTTGGTGTGATGAGAGTCCTTGAGTCAGCAAACTCCTGGAAGGGCGAAGCATTTGTATACGGCAACCCAGTGGGTAGACAAATTCTCCAGGTACAAATGCTTTGCCCCTACAATCGGGTGTATCACACACACTTGAGAACCGCTATAACATTTTCGACTTTGCAGGCATGCCCTAATCGAGTGCCGACTCTTCCCAGCTTGCACTTCGATAAACTGTCTCCAACGATTCTTTTTCTACCCTAGTTGACTGCCGTCGAGCTGAGGGCTTCTTGCCACCCGGAAAGTCGTGCAGCAAGACATAGAAACAGGGAATGATAAACAGCGTTAACACCGTCGCTAGCGATAAGCCAGAAAATACGACAACTCCTAGCGGTTGGAGAAACTCTGAACCTTGCCCAATTCCTAAGGCGAGCGGGAACATCCCTAGGACGGTGGTAATGGTGGTCATCATAATCGCTCGCAGGCGTTGAGGAGCGGCTTTTAAAATTGCCGTTGTGCGATCGACGCCTTCCTGTTCCACAATCTGGTTGGCTAACTCCACCATGATGATCGCGTTGTTCACGACAATCCCTACCAGCAGTACGGCACCAACTAGCACGGTTGCACCGATCGCGGTTTGGGTGAGATAAAGCCCGAAAATTCCCCCCGCTAGGGCCAGGGGTACCGTGAGCATGATGACTAGAGGGTCAATTAGCGAGTTGTACTGCACGGCCATTACCACGAACACTAAGAACGCCGCTAATCCTCCCAATACCTTGAGAGAATCTTGCAACTGGCGGTTAGTTTCGCTCGCAGAACTCGGCAGCACGGACACGCCTTCGGGTAAGTCTAATTTTTTCAAGACAGCATTCGTTTGCGCGATCGCATCGCTCAACGCCGCTCCCTCAGCAAGGTTTCCGGCAATCTGGAACACCTGCCGTTGGTTAATCCGCTGCACTTCTCCCGGTGCTTCTCCCTTTTCAACCGTTGCCACATCTCCCAAACGGATTTGACGGTTGTTACTGACAAACAGAGGTATCTGCTCTAACTGTGTCGGACGCTGTATTTTAGTCCGATCCAGTTGCACTCGCACATCCACGAGGCGATCGCCTCGTTGCAGTTCGGTTGGCACCGAACCTTCAATCGAGGTTTGAATCGTATCGCCAATCTCCTGTGCTGTTAACCCAAACTCCGCAACACGCTCCCAATCCGGGCGAATTTGCACTTCGGGTTGCCGGGGATCGGCATCCGGGCGGAACTGTACCAATGTCACTTGATCGTCTACCGCTTGCAGTACTTGACGCCCTGCCTGTTGCAATGTCTCTGGATCAGTTCCTTGGAGCGTAATATCAACGTCTGCTCCCCGAACGGGTGAGTTGGTTAAGATAATACCCCGTACCTCACCGGGTCTGATTCGGAGGCGAATCCCTACTAAATTCAGCTTTTCAAACTCCTTACTGACCCGCTGCACGAATTTCTCAACATCACTACCAGGTTTGAGAGCGATCGTACTAGAACCCCGTAGGGTGTTTTCCGAGGTGTTGCTGCCAAACAGAGAGCCGCCTGAAGTGGTAAAGACATACTCCGTTTCAGGCTGTTTCAGGACGAGGTTATCCACGATGCTCATCACCTTCAGGTTCGTTTCCAGGGTCGTGCCAGGAGGAAATTGAGCAGACAGTGAGGCTTGTCCCGTGTTGATGCGTGGCAAGATTTCTTGAGGAATCTGACCTGCTAAAAAGAAGCTACCGCCGCCGAGAACGAGAAACGCGATCGCGATAACCATAATGCGGTAGCGCAGGATGAAGCCAAGAAAGCGTCCGTAACTTCGAGTTGCCGCCTCAAACCGAAGATTAAACTGCCGCAGCGGCCAAAAATTACTGAGGCGACTCGACCAACGCACTGCCAACAGGCGCGAGGTGAGTACTGGTACGACAGTCAACGCAACGAGTAAGGACGCGGCTACCGCAAAGCTGATGGTGAGAATTAATTCACTAAATAGCAGCGAGAAAAAACCACCAATGAGCAAAAATGGCAGTACCGATACTAAGTTAGTCGTGGTTGAAGCAACCAACGCCGACTCGACTTCCTGAGAACTACTCACCGAGCGATCGATGAATTGGTCTAGACTTAAACGAGTACGAGTCGTTTGCCCTGGCGTCATGCCCACCCCTTCCGCGATGGTTTCCAGCATGACGATCGCGTTATCCACGACAATCCCGACGCCCAATGCCAAACCCCCTAAACTAAACACGTTGAGCGACAAACCAAACAATTGCATTAAGACAATCGCTGCCAACGTTGCCAGGGGAATAGCGATGACAATAATCAACGTTTGCCGTAACGAACCTAAGAACAGAAGAACGGCAATCGCAGCAAGCAGTGTACCGATGAGGCCGGAACTGGTGACGTTAGAAATCGAGTTGCGAATGAAGATCGACTCATCTAGCGTAGGAACAAGTTGCATATCTTCAGGAATCACACCCGACTGCCGGAGTTGTTCGATCCGTTTTTTCACGCCCTCTACGACTGAAATCGTGTTGGCATCCGGTTGCTTCTGAATGCTGACTTTAACCGCCGGTTCGCCATTGAGGAAAACAAACACTCGCTGTTCTTCAGTGCCATCTATCACTTCGGCAAAGTCTCGCAAGTAGACGCGGCGTTGGGGGTTAGCAGATTGTACGTTGGAAGCTTGGGAGTTGGAGGGTGTTTCTCTGCTGCCGACTTCAAACGAGAGATTGAGCAGTTCTCGAGCATCTCGGAAACGTCCGACTGTGCGGGTTTGGGGTTCTGAAGTATCCCCTCGCAAACGTCCACCAGACGTATCCTGGTTACGCTGTTCGAGTGCGTCTAGGACATCCGTTAAACCGATACCCAATGCCTGTAAGCGATTTGGGTCAATCTGAACCCGCACTTCTTCTTGCACGCCACCGGCAACGTCTACGGCTGCCACCCCTGGTACGACACCGAGTTCGCGGCTGAGTTCTTCATCGGCAAATACGCGCAAATCAACATCCTGCAACGAAGGCGATTGCAAAGCTAATTCATAGACTGGTAGTTGGGAGGGATCGACTTTAAACAAGCGCGGCTGCTCAACAATATCCGGTAGCTGACCTTGAGCGCGGTTAAAGGCGGCAGTAGCATCGTTTAAGGCTTGGTCGATATTGCCTCCCGGCTGGAAGAACAGGTCTAAACTCACCTGTCCCTCGCGGGTTTGGGAATACACTTGGATGACTCCCTCAGTCGCGCTTAAGGCTTCCTCCAAGGGTTTGGTAATTTCTTCAACTGCCACCTCTGGCGACACTCCAGGCGCAGACAGCCGCACGCCAATCCGAGGATAGGTAATCGACGGCAACAGATCGACCTGAAGCTGGTTGAGGAAAAAGACTCCCACCACGATGACGGACAACGTCAGCATGAGGGTACCAATGTGTTGGCGAATCGAGAGCGTACTGAGGCTAAATCCAGACTTGCGATCGTCGTGCATCACCGCTGCTCCTGTTTTTCGGTTTGTGACAATACACTCAGACGCACCTTTTCACCATTTTTTAGAGGCCTCCCACTGCGGGCCACAAATCGTTCTCCCGGTTGCAATCCGGAAAGAATTTCGACTTGACCGTTAATGCGATCGCCAATTTGTACGCGACGAGCCTGTACGGTAACATCGGAACCTCTGCCCGTCACAACAAACAGTGTCGCCTCAGACAATTTTGGATTGGGGTTTTCCCCTTTCTGGGCTTCGTGAGCGTCCCGTGTCCCCACGTCCCCACGTCCTCTTCCCTTGCTCTCTTCTTCTATCGCGGTTTGGGGTACTACAACACGGGCTGTCGTCTTCGACTCAAAGCTCACTCGTGCCAAGAGTCCACTGCCAATCCTTCCGTTGCTATTGGGAATCGTGATTTCTATAGGTATCTGACGTGCCGAAACATCAGCGGCGGGGGAGATGCGAGTGACTTTGCCAGAGAGTTCCTCATTAGGAAAGGCATCCAATCTCACCTGCACAGTCTGTCCAACTCGGATGTTCGAGAGTTCCAACTCGGACACGGGAACCACGACTTTCACACTGCTGAAATCTCCTAGCCGCACGACTTCGCCTCCTGGCTGGATTAAGTTTCCCGGTTCGCTAACCTTTGCCAAGACGACTCCAGTAATGGGAGATGCAAGTAGGGTGTAAGATTGGCGTTCTTGGGTTTGGGCAACCGCTGCGCGTTGTGCTGCAACTCGGCCTTGAGCGGCTGCTACGGCTTGTTCTTCCGTGGTAATTTGTGCCAGGGCAGAGCTATATTTTTGCTGGGCAGTGGCAGCAGCAGTTTGGGCGCGTTCGGCGTCTTGCTTGGGAATAGCACCCGAATTCTGGAGCGATTGCAATCGTGCGGCATCCACTCGTGCCTGTTGCAGTTCAGCTTTGGCTTGTTCGGCTTGGGCTTGAGCATTCCTCACCTGACTCTGCGCTCGCGTCACTTCGGATTGGAGGGCCGCTAGTTCGGCTTGGGCTTGAGTAACATCAGTGACCAATATAGAATCATCCAATTGAGCCAAGATTTGCCCTTGTTTCACCGGATCGCCAACATCAGCTTGCAGCTTTAGCAGTCGTCCTTCAACCTGAGCACGCAGCGAGATTTCTCGCACGGGTGTAGTGCTACCCGTGTACTCTAACGGTTCTTGGAGAACGCCTGTTTTTGCGATCGCTACCTCCACCGGCGCAGTGCTTCCTTCCCGTTGCCTTCCAGGAGGACGAGATTGCGCTTCTGCTTCCGTCTTGGAAAACACTTCACATCCTTGTACGCCAGGTAAGAGCGAAACGGCACACAGCAATAACAAGAGGGGCAATCTTTGCTTTTGTTCTGCCTTGACTGACCCCTTTCCTAGTTCGAGAGGATTGATTATTGACTTTTGAGCGGATTCATGTGTTGACAGCATAGGAGTGGCAGCAAGATGAGCCGATCGCGATTGATGGTTTGAATACACGGTTGATATTCCGATTCGGGATGCTATCGAGCTTGATACCCTCGTCTAGAAGTAAATGAAAAGGCTAAGCATACAACTAAAGACAGACTAAGCCCAAGGTTGGCCGCTGTTTAGCGGTGAACTCAACAGGGTTGGACAACCGCTAACTGCCTTCTTTGCCCTTGCTTGCTTTACGTTCCACTTGACGTACTCGGTACCAACTCGAAACAACAGTTGGGAACTTTACTTAGCTGCCAGCACTTTGTTAAGAACCTATACTGGTTCTTCAAGAATATTTTAACAAGTACAGATTTTTTAACTTTCGCTCTCTAGGATGAAGACCGAGAGTTATTCAACGCTAAAGCCTTTGTTAGAGAAACAAGATGAGAGTTTTCTCCGGCATGTTTGTTTACAAGCAAATATCCAATAGTATCAAATTGATATAGATTGGCGAAAATTATCTATCTAGATGAGAAGCGCTAATCCCTAAAGGCTCTTGCCAAAAATTGCCCCCAGCGTCACTGCTGGGGGCGAGAGTGTTGGAGAGGCAATCGCGCTTAGGCCTACCTTAGTCGCGATCGCCTAGAGTGTTCCTAAACTGCTACAGGCTCAATGGGTTGTCCTAAAATTTGCTCGATCATCTCTGGTTGCATAGTCTGCAAATATTCGATTTCAAATTCTGGTGGCAAAAACTCAAACAGGATTCGATTCTCCAACCAAAACTCGACTAGTCTAAAGGCCCCGTCTCCCTGAGTGCGAGTCAAAACGTGCCACCCTTCCCGTTGCCCAATCTGCTCAATCTGCTGCACAGTTGTCGGAACCGAAATCGCGGCATGGATAGCCACTAGATCGGTAGATGCCGCCTGGAGTAATTGAGCTGATTGAGTCTCACCACCCGGAACCCATACCGTCCCTTTGGGAAACACCACAATAGCAGTGCCATAGCCATCACAGGGCATAACGTTGTAACTGCCGGGATAGAGGAATTGATAAGCTTTGCCATTCCAGATTTCTGCTAAAACCCTAGCAACCTGCAATGGATTGTGAGCGTCGATCGAAATATGGTGAATCATGAAAGTCACTCCATTAAATAGACTTCTTGTGGAAGTGGGGGAAACGGCAAAGGGAACGAGACTTTCCCCTTTTCTCCTTCACCTTTCCCCTCATCTCGTAGAGATTTTTGACTGCAAATAAACAAATCAGTTAAAAATCGCCCTAGTCAACTCGGCTAAAATTTTGAAGAAACTAATATCAGTAAACATAGTCATGCAGTTATACAGTTTAGAAAGATACCTTAACAGAGCTAGTCACACGCAAAACTGATTCCTGATCGAACATACGTTTGTAAATGTCTATTATCTGTGCGATCGCCTGATTTTTTGTTGGACTGTTTTCATAAATCAGAATGACTAACTTAGTGTTTTCTTTAGTCAGTTCGTTAGAACTATTGAGATACTGACCCTCGGCAGCTACCACAGTTAGTCCGGCTGGAAAGCGAGGTGCGATCGCGAGGTTCAAAAATAGCTGCCACTCCGCCTCAGATACCGTTCCTCCTGCTGGCTTTGATAAACCAAAATATAACTCCTCTTTGGTGAGAATCTTTTCACTAGGATTTGCAACAATCGCTTCCAGTGATTGTTCGAGAACTGGAGTAGCGATCGAGGCAGGAGAGGCTAATAGTAAACCTGCAACAATTAGACCATTGAGGCTTTTATAGACAACCGATAAACGTTGGGATTTCATGACGTTTACTAAGCCTTTTAATGAACTTTCTCATGAAGGTTCTAACAAGTTATCGGCTGAGGTTGATGGTTTTATGCACCGCCAGTATGAACTCGGTTGCCTCAAAAGTGTGGTAAAGCTCAACCAGCACTTCCTCCAACTTGCTCGTGAGGCGTAATAGATAATGAATGGCCCCAACAAATCCCATCTGTAGTCTTCGCAATAAGAGTGTGAACATTTGTAACCCTCTGCACAAAGAAGCTAGTTGAGCTTGACAAGTTTATAGAACCAAGCATCTACCAGAGGAGACAAAGGATGAAAGCTGTACTCAAAACTTCTAAGTCTTCAACCACCGCAGGTTTAGAAAGGCTTGTAGGAGTAGAGGCAAACAAGAAATTAGTTGCGTCTTGGATCGTTGTTGAAGGGCAGTTAGTTTGCCAGTGGCTTTTGAGTTAAGTGAGGGTACTAGCTAGGAGGAAATTATGGCTTCAGGAATGATGATCGAAGGCAAATGGACAACCGACGGGAATCAATTAGATCCCAGTGGGAAGTTCAAGGAGATACCGACAACGTTTCGCGAGCGCGTGACGGCTGATGGTTCAAGCGGCTTTAAGGCAGAAGCAGGGCGCTATCACCTCTACGTTTCCTTGGCGTGTCCGTGGGCGCATCGCACCTTAATTATGCGAGAACTCAAAGGCTTGAATGATGCCATCTCAGTCTCTATTGTCGATCCAATTATGAGCGACAAGGGATGGATGTTTTCTGAAGCACCGGAAGCCATTGCTGACTGGGTGAATCACGCTCAATACTTGCAAGAGATTTATGTGAAAGCCGATCCCAAATATTCAGGCCGAGTCACTGTTCCGGTGTTGTGGGATAAGCAAACTCAAACTATTGTTAATAACGAATCTCGCGAAATCATTCGGATGTTTGACGTAGAGTTTACCGAATTGGCAACGCAGAAAATGGACTTATACCCACGCGATCTACAACATCAGATTGATGAAACGATCGATGCAATTTACCTGCCCATCAATGCTGGTGTATATCGCTCGGGTTTTGCGACTTCCCAAGCCGCCTACGAAGAGGCAGTAACTGAACTGTTCGAGAGTTTAGATCGATGGGAAGCGGTTCTGAGCAAACAGCGCTATTTATGTGGGGAGCAACTCACTGAAGCTGATGTTTGTATGTTTGTAACGCTGTATCGCTTCGACTCCGTGTATCACGGTCACTTTAAGTGCAATTTGCGGCGAATCCTCGACTATCCGAACCTGTGGAATTATATAAAGGATCTATATCAGCGTCCTGAATTCAAAGCGACGTGCAATCTAGACTCTATTAAGCGCGGCTATTACAGGAGTATGACCGAGATTAATCCCAATCGAATTGTGCCCAAGGGACCAATCATCGATTTTGACCAACGGCACGATCGCGATCGCTTAGGGCTAGCTTAGTTGTGATTGCCTACGGCACTGGCGAAGCCAATCGCACTCTAGAATTCTTCGCCAGGTTAGTCATCCCCTTGCGTTTAATTTATCAGATTCTTCTCGCCAGACTCGCAACCACCGTTGCTAATTCGGCTGGCTCTACGGGCTTAGGGATATGGATCTGAAATCCTTCTGCGATCGCTCTTGTCCGGTCTTCTGCTCTAGCATATGCCGTAAGGGCCACAGCGGGTATTTGTCCGCCTTGCTCTGCCTTCAAGGCCCGTACTTTGCGGATTAAACTATAGCCGTCTTCTTCTGGCATGCCGATGTCGCTGACCAAAACATCAGCTTTGACGTGGGAGACAGCGTCAAGCGCCTCGCTGGCTGAGGTAGCGGCTACAACCTCGGCTCCACACTGTTCTAATAGAGCGATGATGTACTCTCGCGAGTCAGCCTCGTCGTCAACCACAATGACTCGCATCCCCTGTAGGGATGGAGAATTGTCCAATGGCGCTTCCTCTTCGACTGCGATGTCTACTGACTTGAGAGCGATTACCTCATTACGCATTGGTATCACTGGCAGCTTAACAGTAAAGGTAGCTCCCTGCCCTTCACCCTGACTTTCTGCTCGAACGGTTCCACCGTGTAACTCTACCAGGTGACGCACGATCGCTAAGCCTAATCCCAGCCCAGTAGATGACCGGGTGATCGAACTATCCGCTTGGCGAAAGCGATCGAACACATAAGGGACAAAGTTCGGATTGATGCCTTGTCCCGTATCTTTTACCGCAATCTCAATATAGGAATTTACTCGTTCCAGGCGCACCTCAACACGCCCTTCCTTCTGCGTGAACTTGATAGCGTTCGATAATAAATTCCACACAACTTGCTGCAAGCGATCGGAGTCGCCTGCAACTAAACCGACAACCGGATCGAGATCGCTGTACAGTTCAATCTCCTTCGCTTCAGCGGCAGGACGCACAATATCGATCGCTGCCTGGATCGCTGAAACTAGTGCAATCGGGCGAATATTCAGGCGCAGCTTACCTTGAATAATGCGCGAAACATCGAGCAAATCTTCAATCAGTTGAGCTTGCGCTCTCGCACTTCGCTCAATCGTTTCCATCGCTCGTGCCGTAGTCACCTCGTCAAACTTGCGACTATTGAGCAACCGAGTCCAACCCAGCATGGCATTTAGGGGAGAGCGAAGTTCGTGGGAGAGCGTGGCCAAGAACTCATCCTTCATTCGGTTGGCGGCTTCAGCTTGGAGACGTGCCTCTTGTTCGCGCTCCAGTAACGCTATACGTTCATCTTCGGCTCGCTTCCGTTCGGTGAAGTCGCGCAGGATTTTTGCAAAACCTCGGAGCCGGCCTGTCTCATCTCGTAAGGGGATAACAATGCCACTTGCCCAGAACCAGGAGCCATCCTTCCGAACGTGCCAGCGTTCATCCTCGGCTCGGTTGGCTGTTACCGCCTCTTCCAGTTCTCGCTTATCCTCGCCGCGAGCAATATCTTCTGGTGTAAAGATGATTGAACTGGGTTTGGTGAGAATTTCCGCTTCCTGATAGCCTAATATGCTTTCTGCCCCTGTGCTCCATCCGTTGATGAGTCCGTGAGGATCGAGGAAGAAAATGGCGTAGTCTTCCATATTCTCCAATAGGAGACGGAAGCGCTCTTCACTGGTTCGCAGTGCTTTCTCCGCCTGTCTGCGAGCTGTAATATCGGTGACGATATAAACAGCACCTAAGAACGCTCCATCTTGAGCAAAGATTGGGTCTGCCGAAGTAGAAAACCATCGTTCGTCGATCTGAAGGTCTCTGCTTTCTCGTTGACGAGTTTTCTGGATGCGAGAAAAGAGAAATACTTCAATCCCTCCCAGCCTCGATTGCATTAACGCCTGATGCAGACAGCCCTGAACTTCGCTATACGGCTTTCTCAAAAACTCGGTCATCGCCCGGTTACACCGCAGGACTCTGCCTTCCCAGTCGAGCAGACAAACTCCATCATTCATCGCATCGAATGTCGTTTGCCACTCATTTGCCAAGGTAGTTGCTGACTCCTCAGCCTGCCGCATTCGCAATAAGGCTTTGACTGTTGCAATCAGCTCAATCGCCTCTACAGGTTGAACCAAGTAACCATCTGCCCCACTCTCTAATCCTTCTGCCTTGTCCTTACTTTCCGTCAAACTAGCGGAGAGCAGCAGAATCGGAATAGAGGCAGTGGCTGGATTGCCTTTGAGTCGCCCTGCGATCTCGAATCCATTGAGATCGGGCAGCTTCACATCCAGGATAATCAAGTCGGGTCTAACTCGATCTACGGCTTGCAGCCCCGCTTCACCCGTACCCGCCTCCTCTACATTAAACCCAGCATTTCTCAGGATGCGGTTGACGACATAACGGTTGGCGGCGTTGTCGTCTATATGCAAGATAATTGTGGGTGGATGCTTAGGCATGACCGAAAAAATTATAAATTATGAATAAAGAAATAACTCCGAATAACTTATTTATCATTTATGCTTCTTTTGAAGCCTCTAGAGAGTTTTATAAGCATAAAGCTAGTGCTGCACTACATATTTCAAGCCCCTAGATTGGTTTCTAGGAAAATTTCATCCTTCATAATTTGAATGCGCTTTCCCGCAAGCCTCCAGAATTAGACCAGCATAGATGAGTGCTTCTCTGAGTTTCGCTCTAGCTTCGCCTACTTCCATCGTCCGAGATGGACTCTCTTTAGAGAGTATCGCAATTGTGCGATCGGCAAGATACTTTTGCTCTTGTTGGTCAAGCTGCTTTGAGGTATTAACGATAACGGGAATATGGCAAGTTGTTGGATCGTTTTTGAGCTGGTTGAGAACGTCAATGCCACTCATTCCGGGCATCACTAAATCGAGAACGATACAAGCTGGGTTTTCGTGTCTGGCTAAGCGAATACCTTCTCGTCCATCGGCGGCTTCAACGAGCTTAAAGTTGGTATTTCCTAAAAGTTGCTTAAACAAGTATCGATCTACCAAGTCATCATCAATAATCAGGAGCGTTTGCGGTTTGTCTCGCTTCACCAGCGTATTGAGTTTGTTCAGAAGCGATAATCTATCTACAGGCTTAATTAAGAAGGCGTCGGCTCCTAATGCGATCGCTTGCCTCTCATTATCGATTACAGTAGCAACCAAAATCGGAATCGTCTGGGTAGCCGGATTCTCCTTCAATTCCTTGAGGAACGACCAAGTGTTCTGTCCTTCGAGCAAGATATCGAGGATAACAGCGAGCGGCTGAACCCTCTCCAGCACCTGTTTGGCTTGCTCTAGCGATCGCGCCGGAATCATTTGATAATCCGAGTGTTCCAAATACTTTTCGTAAGCAAATAGCGTTTCGGCATTATCTTCTACAACGAGTACTGGAGTCCTAACTGGGTCGAACGACCAATTCACAGGGGGTATGGGTGTTTCTTGAGTAACATTTGGATAAACAATAGGGATAGTGGCCAAAAACGTAGATCCAACCCCGACTTGACTAGTAACCCCCACAGATCCACCTAACAACTCCGCCAATCGGCGAGACAGGGGCAATCCTAATCCTGTTCCTTTTAGTGTTTGTTGCAGGGCAGACTCAATCTGGATAAAGTCCTCAAAAACTCGTTCCCGATCCTCTGGTTCAATCCCAATCCCCGTGTCAGTTACGGATAACGTCACTGTCTCGCCATTCCTGATGGCACTAATTCGCACCTCACCCTTCTGCGTGAATTTCAGAGCATTTGAGATAAAGTTTCTCAGGATTTGGGCAACCTTAGCCTCATCAGTATAGAGAGTGGGGATGCCGACGGGTTCTTCAAAGACCAGAGAAATCGAGGAGTTATGGGCGAGCAGGGGGCGCAGCATGCCTCGCAATGTCGCAAAGAGTTCGCACACTTCAAACCGATTGGGGCGAATCTCAACTTTTCCGGCCTCCACCTTTGCCAGATCTAATAAGTCATTGACCAAATCGGAGAGACCTTCAGCCGATTGACAAATGAATGTGACCTGCTTTTCTTGCTCAGCGGTTAATTCGCCATCCATCCGATCCAATAGCAGGCGAGAGAGCGACATAATCGAGTTCAGCGGCGTGCGAAACTCATGGCTCATGTTTGAGAGAAATCGGGTCTTGAGTTCGTTGGCCTTTTGCAAGGATTCCGCTTTCTCATCCAGTTCGGCATACAAGGCGACAACGCCGCGATTTGTGTCTTCTAGTTCGCGGTTGAGCTCAATGAGCTGTTCCTCACGCTTGCGTAGTTCTTCTAGAGCGCGAATGAGTTCTTGGTTCTGCTGCTGGATTTCCTCATAGGGATTTTCAGGCGTTCGTCTGATTAACTCATCGGTAATCTGTACCAAACGTTGGGCTGTTACCTCCAGACCTCGCTTCGGCAGGGTTTTTCCCAGCAGTACGGTTGTTCCGTGTCCCAGCGAAGACTCGATATGAAACCGATCCATCAGCCGTTGGCTGCCAGTGATACCTACCCCCATGCCCGTGGTCGAGGTATACTGCCCGTTTAGAATGTTCTCTAAATTCGGGATACCTGCTCCCTTGTCGCGAATACAGATCGTTAAGTTTTGGGATGATTCTCCTTCCACCCAAAATTCAACTTTCCCACCCCGAGCATACTGAAAAGCGTTACGAGCGATTTCCGAGACAGCCGTAGCAATGCGCGTCTGGTCTTGAGCATGAAACCCTAATAGTTGTGCGATTTGCCTCGCCCGTTGTCGGGTCAGCACAACATCTTGTTCGTAGTGGATTTCAATGGTGAGGATGGTTGTTCTCATATCACCGTTTCCTCTCTAGCAACTAATACAGTGACATCATCGCGCCCCCGGTTAAAGTCCCGGTAAAGCACTCCAGCAATCAAACTGGGATGTTTAGCGAACAGTCCAGGGTAGCGATCCAATCGCCACTGGCTTTTTAATCCATCAGAGTGCATGACCAAGAGTCCTCCGCTCGACCACGGATACGTAAACTCCTGGATTTTGCGAACTTCATGCCCAACGGTACCATTGTGGGAAACCAGGTTAGAGTTTCCGGCGGGAGTGATTATGGTACCAGCAATATTGCCGATTCCGGCGAAGTGCAGGACTTGGCGTTCAAAATTGATCGCGGCAATCGCCACAGCCGCTCCTCGCGTACTCCGCAATGCCGCATGAGCCGCTTCCATAATTTCTTTGGGACTCTGATGGGCATTTTCCCGAAATACCCTCGCCGCTTCTAACGAGGCTTGGGCAGCTAGGTGTCCGTGACCCAATCCATCAGCGACCAAGAGCAGGTGGACGCGATCGTTTTGAGTGCTTGCCCAAGTATCGCCCGAAACCTCCTCGCCTGTTTTCGGGAGACATACCGTACCAAGATTCAGGGTATCTTGAGGTCGATCTTGGGGTAAAGGGCTAGCCCAAAAGCGAGAGAGTATAGCTGTCCCAACACTGGGAACCGAATGAATATCAAACAACGCGGAAAGACGCTCGATAGCCCCCAATCCATTTCCCGGAGTTCCGCCTGTCGAAAACCCATCGCGCAAGCACTCATCGAGATTGTTAATTCCAGGTCCTTTATCGAGAGCGATGATTTCAACCCCCGCAATACCGCTTTGTTCTAAAGCCTGGAGGAGCAACACCCCATCTTGCGCGTGCCGAACCAGGTTATTTGCCACTTCGGTCACGACGAGGGCCACCTTTCCTCGTTGAGTCTCGTTAAAGCCGAGACGACTGGCAAACACAACTGCTGTGCGTCGCGCTTCACCTGCCTGACTCGGCTCTGAAATGGGTAGGGCTATGGAGTGATTCATTGGTTACTAGAGGAGTGGAAGGACAAGGGGAACGCGGTAAAAATTATTTCCACTTGGTAATAGTGACGCAGGTGCCTTTTCCAACATGGGAAACGATATTAAACTCATTGACGAGTCGTTTCGTACCACTTAAGCCCATGCCCAGACCGCTTCCGGTTGTGTAGCCATCTTTTAGCGCTAGCTCGATATCCGGAATTCCTGGTCCTTCGTCTTCAAACGTCAGCCGCAAACCCTGGCGTATTCCGTCTTGGAGAGCCTCAAGTTTTACGGTTCCTCCCCCACCATAGTCCAATGTATTGCGGGCTAACTCACTAGCGGCTGTAACGATTTTGGTCTGGTCTACTAAACTGAAGCCCTGTTTGACAGCAAACTGACGCACGGATTGTCGAACCAAAACCACATCGGCGGAGGATTGGATGCTCATGGTTTCAGCCTGAAGCATATCCATTTGCGCTCCCTCTTGGAGCTGTCTCTAGGGATGCCCGTAGAAGTGCCATACCCTTCTCAACGTTCAAAGCAGTGCGAATCCCTTCTAGGGAAAGACCTAGCTCGACTAACGTAATAGCGACTGCTGGCTGCATTCCTACGACTACAGTTTGAGCATCGAGTACCCGCGACATTTTGGCAATGTTTCCCAGAATTCGTCCAATAAAGGAATCAACGATATCTAAGGATGAAATATCAATCAGCACGCCACGGGCATTGGTTTGGCTAATCCGGTTAGTCAAGTCATCCTGTAACTTCATAGCAAGGCGATCGTGCATATCGACTTGAATTGTTACTAAGAGAAATTCACCCATTTGAAGGATGGGGATGCTTTCCATTGCTCCTTGCACTCCTTATCACGTCTGCGGACGGCTGATGGTAAAGCCAGTGCGTTTTAAAGCTAGAGCAAACGCATCAGCTAACGTGCCCTTGGTCGTAACATCCGCTAAATCTACTCCCAGGTAGACAATCGTTTGGGCAATTTGGGGACGAATACCGCTAATGATGCATTCAGCCCCCATCAGACGAGCGGCGGTTACGGTTTTGAGCAAGTGTTGAGCGGTTAGGGTATCGACCGTTGGCACTCCTGTAATGTCAATAATTGCAATATCCGAACCCGTCTCGACAATCTTCTGCAACAGGGACTCCATCATCACCTGAGTGCGACCGCTATCGAGCGTACCAATGATCGGCAGCGCTAAGATCCCATCCCACAACTTCACGACGGGCGTTGAAAGCTCTAGTAGCTCCTCTTGCTGGCGCATAATCACTTCGTCACGGGCTTTCTGATAGCTCTCAGTTGTCCAAAGACCTAGCTGGTCTAGCAGAGCCGTTCCTATCCAAATCTCTTCGGCGAGGGCTGTAGGGTTCTGTGAGAGTTCCTGGCGTAGGCGAGTGAATAGAGGTTGCTTAAACGAGAAAACAAAGGTTGCTGTTTCTGTGGGTGTGAAACCCTTCAGGCTCCTTGCACGGGAAATACTGCTGAGCATTTCTCGCACATCCCTCCACTCAGGGGCTTGAATGTTTGTCAAGTTACTCCCTTGTACAGCCTTTCTCAATAACTCAAGAAATTCTCTACACTCTTCGCGTAGTTCTGTTTCTTTGCTGAGATTTTTGCGGCTACCAGTGGATAGTTGCTCGGAGAGCCAGTCCTGCAA
>DATNPT010000288.1:0-20660 GCA_036703075.1 Chroococcales cyanobacterium | reverse complement strand
CACTCTAGTTATTGGCTACCTCTGTGCTGCCATTCTCCACGCGCTTTGGAATGCCACAGGATACGTAAGTCCTGTCCTCCTAGCCGTAGTGGGAACGTTATCGTATGCCCTTTTAGCGGCGGCAATTCTCAAGGCAAGGGCCCTTTCCCCAACGCGATCGCAAAATTTCGCGACTGGCTTTTTTAGTAAATAGCACCAGCCGTATGGTCGGGATTAATTTCGATCGCCAAGTCAACCCAGTTAGGTTTTTTAATCAGGGGCGTGATGAATAGCTCTGGGTGGAGCGATTTCCAAAAGTAATTGACAAAGTCATTAATTTGTGTATCAGTCATCCCCGATTTCCCCGTAGCCTTCATCTGCTGTTCCGCCTGACGCCGCCATTGCTGGCTAAGGCGGTAATTCGTCGGGTAGAGTACCATCAATCGGTCTAAGCGCTCCCACAACGGTAAATAGTCCTTAAGTCGCTCGTTCATATCGCGAGCAAAGTCTCGATCGGCGGGTGTGTTAATGGGTGCGGGTGTGGAGGCATCAAAAACGCTTGGGTTGATCGGTCGAACTCCGACAAACCACCCCTCAAACAGGACGATATCTATATTTTCTACCTGTTCTGGAGTCGTGCGATCGCCAGCACCGCCCTGGGCCGATTTATCAAAACGAGGGACGAGGATTTGGTGTAATGGGTTGGGTTGACGCAGTTGGTCTAATAGCTGCACACCAAGTTCAATATCATGGGTTCCGGGTGGGCCGCGCCAGATGAGGCGAGGGTCTTGTTGTTGCAAGCGTTGTCGCTCAGTATAGGTTTTGTAGAGGTCATCCAGGGAAAGGCTCAAGGTACGGTAGCCTAAGTGAGTCACAATTAAACTCAAGACCGTTGCTAAGGTTGTTTTACCCGTTCCTTGTACTCCCAATATCCCCTGAATGAGAGGACGGCCCAACTGTTGCCGATAGAAGGCTAGCTGCATGGCAAGGGGAAGCCATAGGTTCCAGAGAGACAGGATAATTTTGGCTTGGGGATTGTCCTCTACTGTGGAGCGAAAAGAGGGGAGGGATAGGACTTCGGGGTAGACAGCTTGGAAAAGATGCGATCGCGCCTGAATCATCTCCTCTACATTACCTGATGTAATACCAAATGCCTTTGCCTGCCGCGGTGACGCGAGTGCCGCTGTTGCTAGCTGCTGCCATTGCGATGCAGTAGGCGTTTGCCCTGCGATCCAGTTACTGAGGATTTGAATCAGTGATGTATTCGGTGACGACATAGGCTTAGGAGCCAATTTTGAAAGCTTCAACAAACATGCTGTAGGTCAAACCGATTTTCAGAGCATTGATGACTTCAGCTAACAAGGAACGTCTAGAGGAACCTTGACTAGATTGCCCCCGTCGTCGGCTACCATAAACCACCCGGCTAACAGCTTCTGTGAACAGAATCAGAACGCCAGCAGCAATGATGTCCCAATCAGCGGCTTGTCCAGCAGTCGTTGGAATAGCAGTTCCCAGGAAGACGCCCGATAACAGGCTAATCAAAATTAGCGAGAGGTGTCGCCAAGGATTAGCAAACCACTGCCCTAACCACGTCAAGGCAAGATTGAGCAGATTATTCAGACGGGTATTCTGCATCCTTAGACCTGACAACGACATTGAGAAGGCATTAAAATCGCATCTTACCTCTCCTCGTTAGGATAATAGCGCAGTTTTCGGTTGAGTTCGTTTCAATAGTAGTAAGAGCTAGCGAATCGTGCGATCGCCGACTGTTCGAGAATCTTTATTTTTAAGCAGTGGTGCAGGGGTTATCCCTTAAAACAAATGAAAAAGGTTAAATCTACGCTTTATCCTATATTTATTTTCTTGGGTGTTTTAGGACTGATCGGGCTGGGGTTGGGATTGCTTCAGATTTCGATTTGGATTGAACCCCAATCTCCAGATACGTCCTCCCTGCCAGTCCTTGAACCATCGAGTTCGCCTTCTGTCGAAACGGCAAAACAGCCTTCACCTGTCTCACCCAGTATGTCATCTACCTCACCCACCCCTGTGGCTTCACCCTCTAAAAGCCCAGATCCAGCAGACGTAGCGGCACAACAAGGAGGTTTACGGGTGAGCAATCTAACCGAACATCCAGTTCGTATAGCATTGCTAGCCCAGAAGTCATCGACAAAAACCTATGGGGAACCAGCGCACTGGGATTTTGCACCGATGGAGGGGGGAACTCAGGGGCTGATTCTTTCACTGCCACAGGAGAATTTGAAGTTGAAAAAGGGTGATATTCTGGTTGCTTTTGCTCAAGATGGTTCGCGCAGCTACTGGGGACCGTATGTGGTAGGCGAAACGTCTTCACCAGTATGGGATCGACGAAAAACTGAATGGGAATTAATGTTAAAACCCTAATTTCGCTAAGCGGTTAGATAGTAGGTGTAGGAAGTTGATTTATAGCGATTCTCCTCAAAGATGAGGTATAAGGTTCAAAAGATGAGAGGAAATTGGGAATAGGCAAGAAAGTAAGATGTACCTCACTGATACGAGAATCGCTATATACTCTTGGAGTTAACATTGAGCAAAATTGGTTGGCAACACAATTAAGAATGAAAGTTCGGCGTAGTAATTGGTTTAGTTCTGGAGTCGCGATAATTGGCAAGGTGAGATTAATCACTTGCCTAGCTTTATTACTTCCATTGATTTTCCTTTCTAAAGCTATTTTAGAGAAAAAGCACTTTGAGTTCGATCCTGCTTTTCTTGAATGGCTGCATACAATAAACGAGCCATTATTAACTCATTTCCTCGAGCCATTTTATACGATTGGTGACACACAGTTTGCAGCTATTATCGTTGTAATTAGTTTAGGTGTATTGGTCTGGAGACGCTATTGGCAAGAAGCTAAGGTTTTAGCGATCGCATCTTTAGGCGTTCTTCTTTTGGTGGATAAAGTATTTAAACCATTCTTCCATAGACGCCGCCCTCCAATGCGTCTGGATGATACAGCGGCTGGTTTTAGTTTTCCTAGCGGTCATGCGACAGGAAATTTTGTCCTCTATCTTTTTTTAGCCTATATTCTAGCTCATCGATTCCCTCAATATGCTGTTTACATTTATAGCCTAACTATTGTATTTCTAATCTTGATGGGATTAAGCAGTATGTACCTGAGAGTCCACTGGCCTACAGATATTATTGGGGGTTATGGATATGGATTTATTTGGTTAACATTCTGCCTAACGTTGCTAAAGCTTTCGAGTAAAAAATACAAATAACCCTCAGTTTAAAAGCCTCGAAAGCTATCCTAACAAGCAGGAATCAAAGTCAGACTACTTAGATAAATTCTCCGGTTACTGGAAGAAACTTTCAGTGCTTGGGAACGGAGTAGCGAGGTCAGCGTCAATAATGTGTTAGCAGGGATGAGAATTACCGCTAAAGTAATATCTGGGAATACGCAGATACTGTAGTTGCCCTTTTTAGACAGAGGTGCGGAGTGTAGGAGTTTAAATGAAGTTGAGGCTCGAATTAGCAGCAACCAATTGGTGGAGTTCTATGGAGAGACAGCCAAAGCTGGCTTGGATTTTCTCTGTTGCCTGGTTGCTACTGCTCAGCGTAGTGGCTTTTTTGTGGAATTTAGGCAGCATTGGTTTGGTGGATAAGACAGAACCAATGTTTGTTGAAGCTGCTCGTCAGATGGTCGTGACTGGCGACTGGATTACGCCGTACTGGAATGGCGAGACTCGCTTTGATAAGCCGCCCTTGGTCTACTGGTTAATGGCGATCGCATTTAAACTCATCGGTATTAACGAATGGGCAGCACGACTTCCTTCGGCTATCGCCGCGATCGCGTTAACTGTACTAGGCTTCTACACATTGCGATATTTCGGGATTGCCCGTCCTGCAATTGCCATCAAGTCAGCCAATTCTGACCTAGAAACCACCAACACAATCCCAAATCCCAAATCCCAAACCCCAAATCGCGATCGCCAGTTATGGCTTTCTGCCTGGATTGGTTCTGCCATCATTGCCCTAAATCCAGCCTGGATTGCCTGGGGACGCACGGCAGTCTCTGATATGCTGCTGGCTAGTTGTCTAAGCATCGCGCTTCTAGCATTTTTTCTAGGATATGCCCAAGCAGAGCGAGAGAGCGGAGCAGATGACGCGGGGAGTCTGCCGAATCCTATCTCTTCAGTACGTTGGTACATGGCGTTCTACGTCTTTGCTGCTCTCGCTGTGCTTGCCAAGGGGCCAGTCGGTATTGTCTTGCCGGTGCTAATTATTGGTGCATTCCTAATTTATCTAGGGAAATTATGGGATGTTTTCTGGGAGATGCGACCCTTGCAGGGTAGCTTGCTTTTTCTGCTGATTGTGCTGCCTTGGTTTGTCTTGGTAACATTGGCCAATGGAAAAGCATATATCGATACGTTTTTTGGACTGCACAACATTCAGCGCTTCACTAGTGTTGTCAGTCATCATGCTGGCCCTTGGTACTTCTACTTTCCAGTGGTGTTAGCGGGATTTGCGCCTTGGTCAATTTACTTGCCATTTGCGATCGCTCGGCTGCGTTTTTGGCGGCGAGAGTCTTGGCGTGTCTCACCCCGTTCGACTCACCTCGGTTTGTTTTCCCTATTTTGGTTCGCTGGAGTTTTTGGCTTTTTCACAATTGCTGTGACCAAGTTACCGAGCTACGTACTGCCCTTGATGCCAGCTAGTGCCATCTTAGTAACGCTGTTGTGGAGCGATTGGATGACACAAGCGGATTGGCGAGACGGGGAGACGGGGAGAGTGCCTCAAGGGGTTAACGCATCACCTCGCTTTTTTAAGCAGAACATAGGATTGCTGGTCAGCGGAATTGTTAATGTTGGGGTTTTACTCGCTCTAGCGATTGCGAGTGTCTACAGTCCTGAGTTAGTTGGGGATGACCCGGCTGTTCCTGAATTGAGTCAAGCGCTAGCGCGATCGGGTTTACCGCTCGAATCCGGTATCATCTGGGGGGCAGCCGCTATTGCCAGCGCATTATTGCTACTCAAACGACAGCAGTGGCGATGGCTTTGGGCGACTAACTTGGCAGGCATTATGGCATTTACAAGCCTTGTGGCACCGCCTGCTGCTTTATTGATGGATACCCAACGTCAGCTTCCCCTACGACAGTTGTCTGGACTGATAACCCAGACTATGCGTCCTGGTGAAGAGTTGATTATGTTGGGCTTCATTCGACCTAGTGTCATCTTTTACACGCGGCGGAATGTGACTCACCTCTCCAGTCCAGAAAATTTGCGATCGCATCTCGAACGCCGAGCTACGACTGAGCCTAAAGCTCTCTCTGTCCTTGTTCTGAGCAAATCAAAAGACTTCCAGAAAACGGGTCTGCGACCCAGCGAATATACCAACTTAGGCAGTGCGGGTGCCTACCAACTTATTCGTATTCCCAAACAGGTAATTGCCCAGAACTAGGCTCGATTCTAAAAATTTTGCATCGTCTCACTTTTGTTAAGTCAATATGGTGGTATATAGGAATCAAAGTTCCTGAACACCAAGACATCGGTGAAGTATTATGAAAATCAGTAAATTAGCGATTACTACCCTTCTCATCTCTTCAGGAATCGTATCCCCCTCTTTTGCCAAAGTGAGCTGTTCTTTTGGCGTGAACACGGCCTACTGCTGGGATGAGACTAACGCTTTGCATGACCGCTACAATGCTGGGAGTGATGCCTTCAAATTTGAAAATGCTAACAATTTATACAACGATATTAATCAGCTTTATCAAGAGGTTTTAGGTCGTGAAGTTGACGACAGTGGATTCGTCACTTTTTCCAATACCCTAGAAAAAGGTAAATCCCTGAATTGGGTAAGGAAGAGACTAGCGAGCAGCAACGAGGCGAGAGCTGTCATTACGCGGATTTACCAGGAAATTTTAGGTCGGGATGTCGATCAAAGTGGACTCAAGACCTACACCACCACATTGCAACGTGGCTGGTCGCTGGAACAAGTTCGTCAGGATATTCTTGATAGTCCTGAAGCTCGTGTGAGAAAGCAGTTACTGACGATCTCCTAAAATACGCCTATTGCTTCTACGACGACACTCTACTTCAGGGTAGGGTGTTGAACAGGTGCGCTCTCCTAACTACTTCTGATGCCTAAAGCTGCTTTAGCGAAGGGTATGATTGATCTGCTCTAATAGCTCGCTCATCGGTTGAGTAGATGCACACCAGATTTGGTTAGCAATGCCTCTCAGTAGCGACTCCAACTCAGATTGAGCGTTAGCTTCACTTGCCACTGCTTCATTCGGGATCGATACATCTGATAGCGCGATCGCTTCTCTGTGCGAAGCCGCTGCACTCACTCGCCTGCTATCCTTCTGCTTCTGCTTGGCAGTAATTAAAGGCTTTGCGTTGCCCTTGATAGATTGGCTTGCGCTCTCGGCTGTTGTGCTGACTAGATGAGTACCTCCTCGATGATCTAGTACAAAAATCGGCGGTCGTTTCGCCAGTTGCGCTAGAGAGTTCAGGATTGTTACGAATGCCGAAGTATCGTCGATGTCTTTTAAACAAATCAGGAGTAGGTCAACGCTTTGCTCCTGAAGTTGGCGGTATATTTCTGCCCAAGAACACGAGAGTGAACTTCTAAACCCAGCCGTTTGAAGGTATTGAATGAGTGCCTGTAGCCAGGAGGAATGGGAGGTTAGATGGGTATTGATTTTAGATTGAGGGTTTTTCCCAGCCTCTCGATTGTTCTGTTCCCCAACATTCATGACTACAATACTGGGTTTGTGGCTCATCCCAGCAGCAACTTGAATCACTTGTAGCAGCGCAGCAATTTTAGAAGAGTCATCCAGTGCTAGATAGGGATATACGGAAAGACCTTCTATTTGATTTGCTGCCTCTGTGGTCTGGCGATCCAGCGTGACTAATGGTAAAGCTGTCAAGCTGGGATGTTGAGCATACTGTCGCATATAGACCCGTGGCTCGACCAAACCAATACTGTCGAGTAAGACAACATCGGGATGCCAAACCCGAGCCAATAATTCTGCCTGCTCCAAGTCATCCGCTTCGAGAACCCGGTAATTGAGTTCCGAGTGTTGAAGACTCAGTGCATCGGTTAACTTAGAACTCAGAGACAAGCTAGGCTGGGCTTTAACTTCCTCAGGATTGAGGTGAAGAATAGTCAGACTTCGCTTGATCGTTTTCTGTTTATCGCTCAGGCAACTTAGACATTGGAGTAAGGCTGACTCTTGTACCGGAAGGCTCAAGAACCCATCTGCCTTACGGTCATACGCTTGTTCTTTTTCGGCTTGTGTGGCAGTGACTAAAACCGGGATGTGCAGGGTTTGGGTATCTGACTTCAAAAGAGTCAGAACATCCCAGCCCGAAAGTTGGGGAACAAGGGGATTGAGTAAGATAGCACAGGGCTGCAAGCTGCGAGCTTTTTCAATGGCTTCTGTCCCCGATCGCGCGATTATCGCGTGATAGCCTAAATTCTTCAGTTGTTCCGTTACGCTCTCCAGATACTGAGGAACTGTTTCGACAATCAACACCAAATAGTTACGGCTTTCTCGGCTTGCAGCGTGAGGCGGAGAACCTTGAAAGTTAAAATTCTCGGCTTTTAACTGCTCGACGAGTAACTCGTCTTCGATCTTCAGGTCATCCCCCAGCACCTGCGGCGGACAGGGCGGTAGGAGTAAGGTAAACTGGCTACCTTCATCGGGTTTTGAAATAAATGAAATATCTCCACCGTGCAAGCGAGCAAGGCGTTGGGTCAATACCAATCCCAGTCCCGTTCCCTCGAAGCGACGAGTCAGGGGTTGTTCCAACTGCTGGAATTTTTGGAAGATCAAGTGCTGCTTTTCGGGTGGGATGCCAATGCCAGTATCCCAGACTGTAAACGCCACCCAGCCTTCCCAACGATTTACCTTCAGCCCAATTTCACCACCAGGGGCTGTAAACTTGAGAGCATTGGAGAGTAGATGCGCTAGCATTTGGCGCAGGCGTAGCTCGTCAGCAACGAGCATATCTAAATCCGGTTCAATCTCTAAGGTAAATGGAGTTTGTGGCAGGGATTCTTCGTCTTGGTCTCTCTCAATCGGTCGCTGTCGAGCTTGGCTGTAGGCGCGATCGCATAATTCCTGAATGTGTACCGGCTCCAGTGTCAGTTCTAACTGACCGGTTTCCATCCGCGTTAAATCCAAAATGTCGTTGACAATCGTCATTAACTGACGCCCACTTTGATAAATCAGTCGGGCATAGCGGGCTTGACGTTCGTTGAGTGCTCCTAGGGTTTGGTCTTTCAACAGCGTGGATAAACCCAAAACTGCCGTGAGCGGTGTCTTCAATTCATGGCTAATACAAGCCAAAAACTCGTCTTTCAAGCAATTGAGATGAACGAGATCGGCATTTTTGGCGGCTAGTTCTTTAGCCACCTGCTGCTGCTCGGTCGTATCCTGAGCTATAACTAGATGCAGGTTAGCCGGTAGGGCTTGAGCGGATGAGGCGGTGAGAGATTGTCCCTCTTTCCCCCCCCTCACGCTCAGTGGCAACAAGGGAATTTTCAGAAACGCAAACACGCGATCGCGAACTTGTTTTTGCGCCTGTGATTCTGAGACTGATGCCTTCTGAGGGATTAGGGTTTCAGGGGTTTTGAGCAGTGGCAGGGCGGACAAGCTGAGTTGATGTTGAAGGGCTACTGCGGCGATGCAGGATGAATCAATCGCGCAGTGGTGCTCAAACGTAGCTCGCTCGGAAAATTCGTGCTGCTGTTGAGCAAGATTTTGTACGGACAGGGGCGACACTGGGAGTCGCGTCGCTGTGTCTAATGACGTGGTACGGCGTCGGGCACTGAGCTGGTGGAGAGTCTGTTCCAACTCGCGACCTTGCGTGCTACTTCGTTCCCCTACCGTGACGCCAGGTAGGGGTGGACAAGAGGGTAAGGATGCCGAGGTGTTGGAGATGGCATTGCTCCTGGTTGCATACCGCAGTTCGACTGGCGGTGCATCTAACCTCCGCGCTGCGGTAGGCTTGCCCCTTTCTAAACTTGGTGATGTCCCAATCTGCTGACGCCAAGTGAGATTTTCTGCCACCACTTGCCCTGTAGCGGTTTGTAAGCTCAGCGGTATGGGCAGTTGTTCCAACACTTGTATTAACAGATTGAAGCTCATGAGCTTCAATTGCTCTTGGGTACCTCCTACGGATATTCCTTCTGAAGCTGTTGTGCTGGATGCGAACCTCCCCCATTGGGGGGTTACCATGCGCCCAGTTGGGGTGTATGAAGTAGCCGTTGGGTAAGACGTAGCCGCTTCGCAAGGGCTAGGAGTCGGCGTTCTCGACGAGTCTGCTTTAAAAATGCGATCGCTGCCTCTTAATCT
Organism: Chroococcales cyanobacterium; assembly: GCA_036703075.1. Classification (GTDB taxonomy): domain Bacteria; phylum Cyanobacteriota; class Cyanobacteriia; order Cyanobacteriales; family Coleofasciculaceae; genus DATNPC01. Next base: position 11,341 of record DATNPT010000288.1, on the reverse strand, counting down.
GGGAGCTATAGATTTTAAGATTAGCCAGCTATCGAGTAGCCCTAAAAACTTTCCCTCTTCATCGACCAAACCCCAGTGGCCAAGGGGTACTCGGCGTCTTAGATAGGCTGGACGAGTGCCAGGTTCATGAGACGCACTCCATGGAGATGCGAACTCATCTAAATTACTAGTCGCTTCGCTTGTACCCGTTTTAGACCGCAAGTGCCCAGGCTTTCGCCCGCTTGGGCGTACTACGATCCGCTCCTGCTGGTCTTCCTCTACACAGTGTCCCTGTTGAATCAGCTTGTCTTCTGACTCTTGCAAGTAAGTCCAGAATTGGCTCAAACTCATCTGAGCTGGTAGGATTGTCAGGGGTTCAATCACCGGCGGATCGAGCTGAGATAACGGTTTGTGAAACTCCCCATCTGCCATGTTCTCAGGAGACTTTTCTGATTGAGCGAACCTAATCCAGTAGGGGATAACCTGTCGCAGGCTAACGACTCCTAAAGGGTGCTGCTGCTCGCTTACCACAACAATTGTGTCGCACCCTGAAGAGTGAAAGATCTCCAGCATGGCAGCCAAACCAGCCGTTTGTTGACAAACAGGAATGGCTTGAGCAAATTCTTTTAGACTGGGGGTTGGCATGGACATGACCAATCGGGTGACAATGGAAGAAAAGAGTCCGTCAGTGACAGCACCTCCTCAATTTTGAGCGGAATATCGGGTTAACTCTACGCTAAGCACCGACACCTACGTTTCGATCTTCCACAAAAAAGAAGCAAGTACAGCTCAATTATTGCTCTCATTTGGGGACTTAGAGAGCAAACAAATTACAATTACTTACAATCGTCAGACTCATTAAATTAATGTTAAGTAACTTTCTTAAGAAGTTGTTAAAATATACAGCGACTGAGTAATGTCAAACCATAAATCTCTCGCTAATTGTTTAAACGCGTATTGTTTTGTCTACCAAACTGACTATTTGTACATTTGTGCGCTCTGAATCGTTGGCTCAGTCCCTGAGACAGTTTCTGAGCAGCGATCGCTATGTCTTGCAGGCGACTGGCTCAGAAGCTGAGTTTTTCGAGTTTGTAGAGCGACACAAACAGCAGCTAGATTGTTTGGTTGTCCAAGATGATGGCTCACTGCTGAATGTCATCAAGCGTTTGTACGAACAAGGAACGCTGCTACCGATAGTCATTTTTCCCAAAGGTTCTCAGAACGATCCTTACAGTGTTACTACAAATAACCAGTTAAGCAAGGAGCGGACGAGCGCTCGTTCTCCACAAGACGAAGCAGCTCACCTGTTTCATGCGGCTGAAGTTAGACTGGGTAATACTCAGCTAGCGGAAATAGGAGGCTTTATCGATAAGGCGATCGCTCAGTTCGTGTCTCTTTCGCCTGCCACTAGCTTACCGACTCCCTCCGCGAATGGTGATGTAGCGATCGATCGGAATACTCGCAGTTTCTTGATCCAACAGCAACATCGCTTGTCTGAAAAACTTAAGGAGCGACTGGGCTACCTAGGCGTGTACTACAAGAGAAATCCGCAGCTGTTTTTACGCCACCTCCCTGAACCAGAGAGGCAAGAGTTCTTAGAAAATCTCAAATTGGAGTATCGTCAGATTATTTTAGTGTACTTTTCTCCTGGTAGTAACCTGAATCAAAAAATCGATAACTTCGTTGATAAAGCATTCTTTGCCGATGTTTCAGTTTCCAGAATTGTGGAAATCCATATGGAACTGATGGAAGAATTTTCCAAGCAATTGAAGCTAGAAGGACGAAGTGAGGAGATTTTACTGGATTATCGCTTAACGCTGATTGATGTGATCGCTCATCTTGGCGAAATGTATCGTCGCTCCATTCCCAGAGAGTCCTAAGGTTAACATTTAGCGATAAGCTTGAGTGAGGCTTTCAACTGGACTGTTTGTCCTTAAGCTCATTTTTGGTTGCTATTGCGTTCTCAACCTCTTCTTGCTAATTGTCAATTGCTAACTATGAGTCCGCTAAAGAAAACCTATGTTCTCAAGCTCTACGTAGCTGGGAACACTCCCAACTCAGTTAGGGCTTTAAAAACACTAAAAAATATCCTAGAACAGGACTTTCAAGGCGTTTATGCCTTGAAAGTTATTGACGTCCTAAAAAGCCCCCAGCTAGCTGAAGAAGACAAAATTTTGGCTACACCAACCTTATCAAAGGTCTTACCACCTCCCGTCCGAAAAATTATTGGCGATCTTTCAGATCGGGAAAAGGTTTTAATTGGATTGGATCTTCTTTATGAAGAACTCCGTGAAAGTGAATCTGACAGTTAGATAATGCCTAGATATTATACCAGATTTCCCCCAGTTTTGAGTGGAATCGACTTTACTTCTTTACTTTTAAGTTATATCCCTGTTTGACGACCGACAAAATGAGTCAATTTCAACCGAGTGAGCAACAGCAGAACGAATCGACAACGATGGGAGTCCAAAAAATCCGGACGATGATCGAAGGCTTCGATGACATCAGTCATGGGGGCTTACCGATTGGTCGAACGACTCTCGTCAGCGGAACATCCGGTACGGGCAAGACGTTGTTAGCCGTTCAGTTTCTCTACAACGGCATCATTTATTTTGATGAAGCCGGTGTGTTTGTTACGTTTGAAGAATCTCCCACAGATATCATTAAAAATGCTTACAGCTTTGGTTGGAATTTACAAAAATTAATTAGTGAAGGCAAGCTCTTTATTCTAGATGCGTCACCCGATCCCGAAGGTCAGGAAGTCGTAGGAAACTTTGACCTATCGGCGTTGATTGAACGAATACAATATGCCATTCACAAATACAAAGCTAAGCGAGTTTCTATTGATTCAATTACTGCAATCTTCCAACAGTACGATGCCGCCTCAGTAGTGCGACGGGAGATTTTTCGCTTAGTTGCACGTCTCAAGCAGATTGGCGTGACTACAGTCATGACAACAGAGCGAGTTGAAGAATATGGGCCTGTGGCACGATTTGGAGTAGAAGAATTTGTCTCAGACAATGTGGTCATTGTTCGTAACGTTTTGGAAGGGGAACGCCGACGCCGCACGATGGAAATTCTCAAGTTGCGCGGCACAACTCATATGAAAGGAGAATACCCCTTTACAATGACGAACCAAGGAATCAATATCTTCCCGTTAGGAGCAATGCGACTGACTCAGCGTTCTTCCAATATTCGAGTATCATCGGGTGTCAAAACGCTGGATGAAATGTGCGGCGGTGGGTTCTTCAAAGATTCGATTATTTTGGCAACGGGGGCTACCGGCACGGGGAAAACGTTGTTAGTTAGCAAGTTTATTCAAAATGCTTGCCTACAAGGCGATCGCGCAATTCTTTTTGCCTACGAAGAATCTCGCGCTCAGCTATCTCGCAATGCTTATTCTTGGGGAATTGATTTTGAAGAAATGGAAGACAAAGGTTTATTAAAAATCCTTTGTTCTTATCCTGAATCAGCGGGCTTAGAAGACCACTTGCAAATTATTAAATCCGAGATTGCCGATTTTAAACCAACTCGCATTGCCATTGATTCGCTTTCGGCACTGGCACGAGGCGTTAGCAATAATGCTTTCCGGCAGTTTGTGATTGGCGTTACGGGTTATGCCAAACAAGAGGAAATCACCGGATTTTTCACGAATACAACTGACCAGTTCATGGGGTCTCACTCCATTACTGATTCCCATATTTCCACAATTACTGACACTATTTTGATGTTGCAATACGTGGAGATTCGAGGGCAAATGTCCCGCGCTCTCAATGTCTTTAAGATGCGAGGTTCTTGGCACGACACCTCTATCCGCGAGTATACAATCAGCGAGGAAGGACCAGAAATCAAAGATTCGTTCCGTAACTATGAGCGGATTATCAGCGGTTCGCCAACTCGGATCGAGATTGATGAAAAGAGCGAACTCTCTCGCATTGTTCAAGGAGTGCGGGACAAATCCGGTGAATAGTTTAATTGTTGACTCAAGCCCAGTAGAGGGTTTAATTTATCTTTTCGCTCGCAGCAATAAACCTGTGCAAATCTGTCTCTCCCAACTTTTGGCTCCTATATTTTGGCTATTTCCTTACTCGTAGTCACTTGTACTCGATACACGCTTAAGGGATACGGTTGCCCTTTGACCCACTGGGAGGGCAGGGGTTCAGTTGCGATCGCATTAGGTAAGGCAGAGCGGGTAGCTGCCGTCAGTAACAAGGGTTCTCCGAGTACCTTGGTCAACGATTCGACTCGTGACGCCAGATTCACCGTATCTCCAATCGCCGTATACTCCAAGCGTTGGGGCGAACCAATACTACCTACTACCGCCCTCCCTGTATGAATGCCAATTCCGATCGCTAGAGGAGATTGGTCTTGGGTGGTTAGGTAGCAGTTAATATGCTCCAGCCGAACAAGCATCTCCTGTGCTGCTGTGACAGCTAAAGCAGCATGATTGACTCGCTGCTCTCCGACTCCAAACAGAGCCATAAAGCCATCGCCCAAGAATTTATTGACCATACCCTCGTGCCGTTGCTCGACAATCTCCACCATCTCAGTTAAAAACAGATTGAGTAGGGCGACAACATTCTGGGGAGGTTCAACCGCACTACGGGCGGTAAAGTTGCGGATATCTGCAAACATCACCGTTACATCCTGCTCGATACCACCAAGATTGGGGTCGCGTCGAAGGATTTGCTGGGCGGCTTTTTGACCGACGTGGCGACCGAAGGTTTCCTGCAAGTGCTGCTTCTCTTGCAACTCTCCAATCAGATGATTAAACTGATCGATTAGGTGGCCGAATTCATCAGCTCGTAGGAGCGTGATGCGGCGTTTCAAGTCACCTGCCGCCACAGCCGTCGCTGCATGTTGCAGTGCTTCCACAGGTTCAACCACGAGTTGACTGAGCATTCCGGCACTAATCAGTCCAAAGGCGATGCCAAGTCCTCCAACCGCGATCGCAAACCATAAAACTTGAGTTTCACACGGTTGAGGTGTCGAGATTAACAACAGTAACGAAACAATCGGACAAACCCCTGTGGAAAAGGCTAACAGAACTCCCCGACTGCGGAGAGAGATGGGAAAGGCACCTGGCGTTTGTGCGGGTTTAGCGCCCCGAAACAGGACGGGATACACCAGTCGTTGGGTGATTAATTCGATCGCAAAAAAACCGTGAGTAATCGCGATGAGCGCTGAGATAATAATGGAAACGGGAAGGTCAACCAGGACGCGTGGGTGTAAATTCCCCGGAGCCTGTTGCAGAGCGAGCAAAAATGTTGGAATGCACAGCAACCAACCGCCACCAGCGATCGCAATTCCCCACCAAGGCAGGTTAATGGCTCGTTGTCTTGCCCAAAGCAAATGTTCGTCCTGAACGTGCTGAACGTACTGTAGCTGTTGGCAGGGTTGCCACAGGGAGAATACGACCCAACCCCAAAATGCGATCGCAACTGGATACACAATCGCGTTATATCGCCCGATTGCATTAGCAAACACGGTCAGTTGATCGGGAGTCAGCAGGGGCTTGATATTAGTGAGGTTATACCAAATATTAAAGGCACTACCGAGTAACTCGGCGGCTAAAGGGGCGCAGACAACCAGCAACAAACGACGAAAAGTCAGCCAGTCCCAGGTCTTTGAGATTGCTAATTTTGGCTTGAATGTCATGCAATCCTCCACAGTTTACAAATAATAAACCAGCTTGGAGAGATGCACGCCTAGGAGGAATAAGTATTCGTGTAACTACATTACTTATCATCATTAGTCTGATAATTTATGCAAAAACTTTCGTTCTTAGCGAACGATTTGCTAATGATATTGTCAGCTTTGCTGACAATACGCTTGGATCTCTTACAACATCTTCTGAACAAGAAGATAAAAAATTCTACATTTTGATGATATGAAGCGATCGCATCCACTCATGGACTCATTGCAAATGCGATCGCGTTTCAGCCAGCCATCAGTTACTTTACAAATCGCGCACGAAGTAACGCGGCTTCAATAGCAATACTATCCGCGATTTGAGGGCCAGGGACCCCAGATAGCCAAGGTGATACCAGGGTTTTGAATATTCACAAACATTGTTTGACCGCTAGGGGAGAAGCAGACTCCACAGAACTCACTATCATTAATCGCGTTACGCGCAAATTGATAGAGTTGACCATTGGGAGTTACCCCAACGACAAAGTTATCGCCGTCACCATCTTCACACAAGAACAGATCGCCCGTGGGAGCAACGACAACATTGTCAGGGAAGTCGAGTATTTTATTGTCGTTAGGTTCAACAAATAGTTCGATAGTCCCGCCCTGTTGAGGTGTTGCACCGGGGACGTAGCGCCAGACTTGACCGCATCCAGCTACACCACCATCGGTGCAAGTGAAGTAAAATTCACCGTTGCCGTACCATATTCCCTCACCACGCGAGAATCGAGCAGCTCCTTTTGCATATCCCTGATACCGCACCCCAGTAGGGCTATTATCATTATCTGGGTTAGGGGTGTCGATAGTAACCCACTCAACTGGCAAGGGTTGACCTACGGGGATAGTTTGAGTCGGTCGATTCCTGGTATTGACCTGAGCTTTCCCGGTAATCACCAAAGCTTGCAGAATACCTCCTGCCTTGAGGTTTCCATATTGGTTAGGAATAAAGCGATAGAAGAGACTATCTCCTCTGTCTTCCGTTTGATAGACAATTCCAGTGCGAGGGTCAACAGCAACAGCTTCGTGATTGAAACGACCCATCGCAATTAAAGGTTCGGGGTTTACTAACCCTCCTGCCTTCGCTGGAACTTCAAAGTTGTAACCGTGCCGCTTGGTGAGCGCGGCGTTCGAGGCTGGAGTTGAGGTGTCCTCTTCACAGCTAATCCACGAACCCCAAGGGGTTGGTCCACCCGCACAGTTTCGGATAGTACCGGATAGCGAGCCGTAATGTTCGATCGCTTCACGATTAGGTCCAACAATCACCGTAGTAGTGCCACCTTTACAGTTCGGGTCGTACTTGGGCGAACCAGCAACTCCTGTACTAGCGCTGGGACTGAGTTCGTGATTGCGAACCAAAATAACGGTGTTGTTCGGTCCAGGAAAAGCAGCCATTCCATCATGATTACCAGGTACTGTAGACCCGTCGCTCATGAGATCTCCTGTTCGAGAGAAGGCTCGATATTGAAATCCAGGCGGCAAGTCTAATAATTTATTTGGATCGGGTACAAGTGCGCCATAACCTCCCCCATGCACCGATAGACCATTCGCTTGTCTGGCATAAAGTGCTTTTAACGGAGATGCCAGAACAGTAGTGGCGGCTCCAGCACCAGCTAAGCTGAAGAATTGACGACGAGATAAAGCCATGATGCCCTCTATATGTTGAACGCTTGAACAAGCTATCAGGCGTTGATCAACGTCGGTCAAAGGTTTGATTAACCGTCAGTTAAATCACATAAAGTTTTAGCGAAGTCTGATAAGAGGCTATTTGTAAAGAAAAATCAAGGACTTCGAGTTTAATGTTTGATAATAATGGCTCTTCGGTACCTGTTATGGTAAACTGCCTCGTGCGATGCCCAGAAATCTTGCTCGGCAAGATTTCTGGGCATTATTTTAAATTATTTAGGCGGCAGATGCATCAATCCAGGAATAGCAGACTTTTTAGGCATTTAAACTGATAGTTTGGCATACTAAGTGATGAAGAGCAAAAAAAACGAGATCGCACTCAAGTCCAGCGATTGTTCAGTAGCATCAAAGCTGGAGAGAAAAATGGACTGATTCAGGTTGTTAGCATGTACCACCTGGTTTCAGTAACGTTAAAACCCTTGCCAAGCAAAAGATTAAGATGAGCTATCTTGAAACAACTGCAAAGTTTTACACTGAAGTCGCCGAAACGCCCCAAGTTGGATTGTGTTGCGTCCAAAGCAGTCCCCTACAATTGCCAGGACTCAAAATTCCTCAGCCAATGCAGCAGATGAATTACGGCTGCGGCACTACAGTTCATCCTGCTGAACTAATCAACCAACCGACTGTATTGTACGTTGGTGTCGGTGGGGGATTGGAAGCGTTGCAGTTTGCCTATTTTTCCCGACGTCCTGGAGGAGTCATTGCCATTGAACCAGTGGGTGCCATGCGGGATGCGGCTACCCGGAACCTAAAACTTGCCGCCCAAGAAAATCCTTGGTTCGCTCCCAGTTTCGTAGAGATTCGGGAAGGAGATGCCTTCGCTCTACCAATGCCAGATGCATCTGTGGATGTCGTCGCTCAAAATTGTCTGTTTAATATTTTTGAGCCAAATGACTTATCCAGAGCGCTGAAAGAAGCGTTCCGCGTCTTAAAACCGGGTGGACGCTTGCAGATGAGCGATCCAATTGCCACTCGACCCATTCCTGAGCATCTGCAACAAGATGAACGTTTAAGAGCCATGTGTCTATCTGGCGCTTTGACCTACGAGCAGTATATCCAACGAATTGTGAATGCTGGCTTTGGTCAGGTAGAAATTCGCGCCCGTCGCCCGTACCGGCTTTTAGATAGTGGAACTTATCATCTGGAAGACGATTTGCTGTTAGAAAGTTTAGATTCTGTAGCGTTCAAAGTCCCCATTCCAGATGATGGTTCTTGCATTTTCACGGGTAAGACAGCCATTTACAAGGGTGCAGAAGAAATCTTTGATGATTCAGCAGGACACGTTCTTCAGCGAGGTGTTCCTGCCGTTGTGTGTGATAAGACGGCGGCAAAGCTAGCTGTGTTAATTCCAGAAGATGTGTTAATTACTGATTCAACTTGGCACTACGTCGGTGGTGGTTGTTGTTAAGTTAAGCTAACGAAAGATACAGACGTGTTTTTTTTGGGCGATTGACATGAAATGATATTCATATCAATGGCGGTTCAATCCATGCAGGCAGTGCGCCCATGAACCAGAAAAGCGAGTTACCCCAGTCTTTTTGTGTCCGCAAGCTGAAAGTTTTGGCAGATACCACTCGTTTAGCCGTTTTGGAAATCCTGATGGAAGGGCCAAAACATGTTGGGGAACTGAACACTGTTCTAAGTGTGGAGCAAAGCCTGCTATCGCACCACCTAAAAGTTTTGCGGGAAGAGGGGTTTGTCGAGGCAACGCGAGATGGCAAAGCGGTGCTTTATAGTCTGACGCCCGCAGTCCAACGGGCAAAGGCAGGTAGGGCAATCGACCTTGGCTGTTGTCTCCTCTCCTTTGATTAAATCCGACAAAATAATCAAGTGCATCGCCTATGAAAAACTTACGAATTTTGGCACCGCTTTCTGTGGGTTTGGCTGCTTGCTTCTGGCTGCAATCCTGTGGCAAGCCCCAAGCCGCGTCAACACAATCAACGAATCAGTTACAGGGCAAGCTGGTATTAACGGGTTCCAGCACGGTTGCACCGCTAGCTGCTGAAATCGGGAAACGCTTTGAAGCTGAGCATTCCGGTGTGCGGGTAGATGTGCAGAGTGGCGGTTCCTCTCGCGGCATTACGGATGCTCGCAAGGGACTTGCCAACATTGGTATGGTGTCTCGCGCCCTAAAGGATGATGAAAAAGACCTCCAAGCTTTTTCTATCGCCCGTGATGGTGTGACAATCATCCTACACAAAGACAATCCAGTGCCGAGCCTGAGCGATCGCCAAGTCGTCGATATCTACACGGGCAAGATTGGTAACTGGAAGCAGGTAGGAGGCAAGGACGCTCCGATTACTGTAGTCAACAAAGCAGAAGGACGCTCCACCCTAGAACTGTTCATCCACTACTTCAAGCTCAAAAATAGCGACATCAAGGCTCAAGTGGTGATTGGTGACAACGAGCAGGGAATCAAGACTGTTGCCGGTAATCCTAATGCAATTGGATACGTGTCGATTGGCACAGCAGAACATGACGCGGCAAACGGCGTTCCCATCAAGCTACTGCCTGTTAATGGGGTAGCAGCCACAACGGCGAACGTGCAAAACGGGACGTTCCCCATTTCCCGCCCCCTCAACTTAGTGACGAAAACTCAGCCGCAAGGGTTGGATAAGGAATTCATTGATTTCGCGCGATCGCAAAAGGTACAAAGCATTGTCAAAGAGCAAAATTTTGTCTCACTCTCGAAGTGACCAACTCCTCGTCTGGACGCTGCGGGGATGCGCGGTTGTTGCGGGTGCGATCGTCGTTTTGATTGTGGTGTTTCTAGGGCTGGAGGCGCTGCCAGTTGTGCAACACGTCGGGCTATTGCGCTTCTTCACTGATGCGTCCTGGAATCCCGCAGAAGGACTCTACAACCTCACCCCCATGCTCTGGGGCACCCTACTGGCAATGGCGGGTTCGGTGCTAGTAGCAACACCACTGGGGATTCTGTCTGCTGTCTTCTGCCACTACTATGCTCCTCCCGCTATTGCCGGACTCTATCGGCGACTCATTGAGTTGCTGGCAGGAATTCCATCAGTTGTCTACGGCTTCTGGGGTTTGGTCGTATTAGTGCCGCTGATCGGACGCATCCAACCGCCGGGAACGAGCTTGCTGGCTGGCATTGCCATCCTCACGATTATGATTTTGCCCACGATCGCACTCATGGCAGACGCCAGCCTTGCCAAAGTTCCCCCAGAGTACCTGCGGGGTGCGGTGGCGCTGGGAATCTCCCGGTGGGGAACGATTTGGGGTGTTGTTTTCCCAGCCGCAAAATCGGGACTGTTTACAGGCGTGATTCTGGAAACGGGACGCGCTATTGGTGAAACAATGGCAATCCTGATGGTTTGTGGCAATGTGGTGCAAACACCCAAGAGCTGGTTTGACCCAATACGGACATTAACGGCAAATATTGCCCTAGAAATGGCTTATGCAACGGGAAATCACCGCTCAGCACTTTTCCTCAGTGGCTTGGTACTGATGGCGCTGATTGTGGCGCTGGTTGTCGGCGCTGAGGTAATCAGTAAGGGGAGAATTTATGACTGAAACCAGAGTCAGACAAACACTCCCATTCCCCATTCCCCATTCCCCATTCCCCATCCCTACTATTATCGTTTGGGCGATCGCTGCCGTGGTAACCGCTGTGTTTCTCTGGATACTGAGCGATATCATTTGGCACGGTGCGGGACAAATTTCCTGGAAGTTTCTCACCACTGCGCCTGAGAATGCGGGACGACGGGGAGGTATTGGTCCCATTCTCGTTTCAACTCTCCTAATTCTGGGTGTTTGCATGGCTGTTTCCGTTCCCATCGGGATAGGTACGGCTGTGCTGTTAGCAGAGTTCGCCTCTAGTGAGAGTTTTTTTGGGCGTCTGGTACGTCGCAGTTTGGATGTTCTGGCAGGCGTGCCGTCGATTGTCTTCGGACTGTTTGGAAATGCCTTCTTCTGCAACACGCTAGGGTTGGGCTTCTCCATTTTGTCCGGTGGACTGACGCTGGCGTGC
>DATNPT010000287.1:0-10019 GCA_036703075.1 Chroococcales cyanobacterium | reverse complement strand
TCGGAAACCGCTTTCTGGAGACGCTCTGCGATGGAAGAAGTTGGTCTGCTCAATCCCAATCTTCAGTTTGCCATGGACTTAGAGTTCTTCTGCCGTCTTTATAAGCAGGGGAAGTTTCTTAAACTCAATGACTATTTAGGTTGTTTCCGTTGGCATTCTGAAACGAAAAGTTCCAATATCTATCATATAGGTCAAGAAGAAGGAGCAAGGGAATGGCGACGGTTATTTGGTTCCGAGCTGATAACCACTCCCTTGAAAGAGGAGAAAAATTTGTTGCGTTGGTTCCAGTTGAGTGTACAACTTATTAGACAGCCTAGATTGATTGGTATTCCCTATTTACGATATAGTTTATCAAAAGGTAATCAACCCTGATATCTCAACTCCCTAAAATATCTGGGACGCTATCGACGTGAGCAGAACTGCCAGCTTTTCCTAGATGTTTATATCGAGAAGGCTTATCTCGAGTGGGAAAAATCGGCTGCTCTGGGTTTTCCATTAGTTATTCAGCAAGCCCTAGTTACGTAAGTCCTAAGAATCTCAATGGACAAAGAACAAGCGTAATCTTCAGTTTAGACAACTGGTCACTAATGCGTACAAATTGATTTAAGCTGTATGTGCCAGTTAGTTTCCGACTTTATTCTCATTGAACAAGAAGGAATGCTGCCAAGCTACTTCAAACGACCCGATCGCAAAATGCTAATTACTAACCATAAACCTAAAAAACTTGCAGTAGCAAATAGGATATTACTAATAAAAGACAACTGACTTGTCTGTGCATTAGCAGAGATAATTGCTGCACCGATAATCAACGAGCCAACCACAATACTAAATGAAAGACGATTAGCCGAATCATCAACGCTGCGTCGTAGAGGGTCGAGGTCTCGGATCGTGATATTCCACCTTAAAGTTTCTGAAGTCACCCGGTCTAATAACAATTCAACCTGACGCGGAGATTGTAATGAGAGGCTCTTGAGATCGAGAGCGGTTCTCAAGACCGTTTGCAACGGATTCTCTCCAAACAACTGACGCCGAAACAAATCCGTCATCAACGGCTTGATCTCATCTAAGAGATTAATCTCTGGATCGAAACTACGGGCAACACCTTCTAAATTAGCTAGGGTTTTTGCATACAAGCCCATATTGCTGGGCAAGCGGATTTTGTTGTTCCGAGAAACTTGCAGTATCTCGTAAAACACCTGGCTAAAGTTGATTTGTGACAGGCTGATATTGTAATACTTACGCAACATGCGATCGTAGTCATTCGCCAGTCTCGACAAACTTACTGGCCGGTCCGAGTCAGCGAGTTCCAATGTGAGCTGAGCGCATCGTTGAGCATCTAAGTCCACGATCGCTAACAACATCTCAGTTAAAATCTGTTGCGTGCGCGGGTCTAAGCGACCGACCATGCCACAATCCAAGAGTGCAATACGTCCATCGTTGAGATAAAACACATTACCGGGATGGGGATCGGCATGGAAAAAGCCATTGATGTAGAGCTGTTGAAAGAAAGCGCGAAATAACAGCGTAGTGATTGCTTTGCGCTGAGTCGCCGCATCCTTTCCATCTCGCTGTTCAGGTAACTCTCCTAATAGGATTGGTACGCCGTTCAGCCACTCCATGACTAACAGCTTTTTGGTCGTCAAATTCCAATAAATTTCTGGAACGACCAATTGCTCTGGGTCAAACCAACGGCTAACGGATAAGTTACGCCTCAACTGGTCAGTGTAGCCAGCTTCCTGGGTGAAATCTAGCTCCGCTTGCAAGGCTGTAGCAAACTCATCCGCTAAACCGACAACGTCATAGTCCTGTCCGTAGTCCGTGAGAGACACTAACTCCGCTAGACTCTTAATCAAGGCGATATCCTGAGCAACAACAACCTCAATCCCAGGCCGCTGCACCTTCAACGCTACGTCCTGACCGTTTTTCAAAGTAGCCCGGTGAGTTTGAGCGATCGATCCCGCCGCAACCGCCAGAGGATTGACATTAGCAAACGTTTCCTCCAATGGCTGCTGCAACTGCTGCCGAATTACAATTTCTACTTCACTCCACGGGACTGGTGGTACATTCGCCTGCAAGTCGGTTAAGGCTTCAACATATTCTCCCGGCAACAAATCCGGGCGGGTACTGAGCAATTGTCCCAGTTTGACGTAGACCGGACCTAACTCCACTAAAACTTTACACAGGACAGCCGGAGGTGGCAGGTTGGGTTTATCAGTCTTGCTACCCGTTAGGAGTCCTCGCATGTAGTCCCAGCCGTTACGGAAGACGACTTCGAGGATTTCGCGCTGCCGGGAACTGGTTTGAGTTAAGGCGAACATGGGTTAGAACCAGAACAGTAAAAAGTAAAAAGTCACAGCAAAACGAAAAATCCGTTTGCCTTGTTGAATAACGTTTTGCTCTACCCCTGCATAGTAGGGGCACGACAGTGCCGTGCCCCTACTGCTGATATTCAAGATAATGGCATGCAGCCTGCTGGGTTAGCACCGTTTATTGACTGTTCTAACGTTAAATACTGGTGCGTGCAAATGTGCCTAGAGTATGAGATTCAAGGAATCACCTTTAATCCATCTGACCATTTACAGCAAGTCTTGAAGTTTTGGGTCATCTTGGAGTAGTTTGAGTGCCTGCTTAATCTCCTGCGTCCGGTCTTTTTTTACAATTAAGGTGACATTGCGATCGCGTACTACCACCACATCTTCTAAACCAATCGTCACTATCACTTCATCCTCATCACTGGCATAAAGAATCGTGCCTTGAGTATCTATCCCCACATGTTTAGCCAGTTCCACATTGGCAGCATCTCCTTTGAGAAGACGTTCGAGGGCATTCCAATCCCCCAAATCGTCCCAGCCAAACGACGCGGGAATCACATAAGCCAGCTGAGTTTTTTCCATTAAAGCGTAGTCAATACTCTTCTTTGGGAGTTCAGAGTAGGCGGCTACACCTTTTTCTTCCAAGGGGCCGATAATTTCTGGCGCATGAGTCCGCAGTTCGTCTAAAACCACTCCAGCTCGGAAAATGAATATTCCACTGTTCCAGCTAAATCGCCCTGTCGCTAAGAACGCTTGGGCCGTTTCGCGGTCAGGCTTTTCTGTAAATCGGCTCACCTTGTAAACTGGAAATTCTCCAAAGGTCGCCGTCGGTTCGCCCTGTTCGATATATCCGTAACCTGTAGAGGGATAGCTCGGTTTAATCCCAAGCGTGACAATAGATGGCTGGGTGGCCGCCATCTCGGTAGCAGCATCAATGGTTTGTTGAAAAGCTAACGGGTCTTCAATCCAAGGATCGGCTGGGAAAAAGCCGACAACCGCATCTTCGCCATATTTCCGTGCAATTTCAAGGGTTGACCAGGCAACTGCTGGTGCCGTGTCACGTCCCTCTGGCTCCAACAGTAAAGACTCTTCAGGCAGTTGGGGCAGATGTTCTCGAACCCCATCAGCCATACGAGCTGCCGTCACTACCCACAACTTTTCTGGATTTCCTGTTAGCTTTGCCAATCGGTCAGCCGTTGCCTGCAATAGGCTTTTGCCACTCCCATCTAAACTCAGAAATTGCTTCGGTCGGTGCTTTCGACTCAACGGCCAAAACCGCTCCCCTTTGCCACCGGCAAGAATCACGGGAATCAAGGAGTTATCCATTGCTTGCTGCATTTACATCATTTTCTGCTATATCCTAGCCTCGCTTTTTCCCCTGCAAATTTTCCTACTCCAGAAATAATTCACGGAATCTTCAACTTAATCCAAGTTAGCGTTAGCAACGGAGTAGCAATGTAAGGTGCGCTGGAGTAGCATATGAGCAATCAATTCAGGCATTTGTATCGACAAGCGATCGCTAATACCTTGAGAGTTGACAGCTTTCTTGGTCGTAGAGGTTATAATCCTGCATGGAATTTCAGAATGCAGATCTGTACGCACAGGCTGTAATTATTTTGGTGAGGTGAGGGTGAACGAAGGCGTCGAACAGTCACCAACAGGTGTAGGACTAAAATCGTCCGAAGGCTCTAGCAATCAAAAGACCAATTTCAATAGCGATGTCGTTGATGAAGCCTCTGGCTCACCACCGCAACCGCCGTCCCAGGAAACTCAGAAAAATGTCTCGAATCCTGAACTGGGAGAAGAAAAACCGCCAGGTCGCCGATACATTCGCTGGTTCCTTTGGAGTGCGGCTTTTGTCCTGACCGCAACCATTTCGGCAACACTAGGAGCCACCCTGGCACTGATTACGCCGTTGACCCCGTTTATCGCACCTCAGAGTTCTGGAATAGGCTCCAAAGGGGATTTGTGGCGTCGTGGTTTTAAGTACGACATTGCACGACCCGTCAACATTTTAGTGATGGGGATAGACCGAGTTCCCGATGTTCCCAAAGGTTCGCCTGAGGTTTTTGCCGGTCGGAGCGATACGATGCTGCTTGTCCGATTGGACCCCACAGACCACTCGGTGAGAATGCTTTCCATCCCACGAGATACTCAAGTCGAAATTCCGGGGGTCGGTATTGCCAAAATCAATGATGCCAATGTTGAGGGGGGGCCTGCGTTAGCGGCACGAGTAGCCAGCCGGACCTTGAACGATGTGAAGATTGATAGGTACGTGCGCGTCACTACCGATGCATTTCGGGAACTGGTCGATCTCGTCGGTGGTATTGAAGTCTTTGTGCCTTATCCGATGCGCTATGTAGATGCCACTCAAAATTTGAACATCAATTTAGAGCCAGGATGGCAAACCTTAAATGGAGACCAGGCCGAACAATTTGCTCGGTTTCGTAAAGACCAGTATGGTGATATCGGTCGGGTACAGCGGCAGCAAGCACTCCTGAAGGCACTACGGCAACGCTTAACCAGTCCAGCCGTGATACCTCGTTTACCAGAAGCAATTCGGGTAATACAGCAGTATGTTGACACGAATCTCAGCTTGGAAGAAATGCTTGCGCTCGTAGGCTTTAGTCTCGATCTCAAGCAAGATGACTTTAAGATGGTGCTGCTCCCCGGTCGATTCAGCGCTCCCAAAGAATATGTCGCCAGTTATTGGATTGTAGATTCAACCAGGCGAGACCGGGTCATGCGGGAATATTTCAATCAAATTCCTGCCTGGAGTTCATTAGATGTTATCCGTTCGCCAGAGCGCGTGAGAATTGCGATTCAAAATGCTACGAATGACCCAACTATCAGCCGCCGCGTTGCTCAGTATTTAGCCCAACGTAACTTTCATAACGTTTACATCGTTCACAATTGGCCAGACCCACAGCGCCAGACTCAGATTATTGTCCAGCAAGGTGACTTGGAAGCCGCAGCGACACTGAAAAAAGCCTTAGGAGTTGGTAGAGTAGAGGCATCTTCTACGGGGGATTTGGAGTCTGATATAACGATTCGAGTGGGTGAAGATTGGCTGAATAAACAGTTTTGACACGTCCTCCCGATAGAGAAGCGATCGCGCCTATGTTAATTACAAAATATCTTGCCTATACTGGGGCTTTCAATCTTCAATTTAAAATGCCGTTTTTTGATTTTAAGACGCTGAAAATTGTTTTAAAGCGTCTATTAGGATTAATTTTAGTTCTAGTCTTGGCATGCCTATGGGTTATGTTATGTGCTACTCCGGCTTATGCTCAGGACAACACCATTAACTACAGCAACACTAATTTAACTAATCGTGACTTCTCCAACACGAATTTAGCCGGAAGTGTATTCGTAGCCGCTGAAATGCGAGGGGCTAACTTTCAAGGCACTGACTTGACTAACGCAATCTTAACCAAAGGAGTGATGTTAGGAGCAAATCTGGAAGGAGCGAACCTGACTGGTGCGTTAGTAGACCAGGTGACGTTAGATAATTCTAATCTAACCAACGCCATCTTTACTGAAGCAACTATGACGCGAACTCGCTTCTACGACGCCATTATCACTGGTGCTGACTTTACAGATGCGATTATCGACCGTTACCAAGTATCGCTACTGTGCGAACGGGCTAGTGGGGTTAATCCAGTGACTGGCGTCTCGACACGGGATAGTTTAGGTTGTCGGTGAACTACTTCTACACGAGTTGGGTTAAGGTGTCCCAGTGCAGAACATCATGCAATAAAGCTTGATAACCTGCCACATTAGGATGGAGTCCGTCTTTACACAGGCGCTTTTGACACCACTCTTTTCCTCGCGACTGCCACAGCTCGAAAATGTCTAAGTAGGGAATCTGACGCCTCAAACAAGCCAATCGCGTTGCTTCTTTGTAGCGGTATTGGTCGGCATGAGTGTAGTGAAAACACTCTAGGAAGGGCATCTTTGCTTCATCTACTGGTACCATACCGACGAAGAAAACTGGGCAAAGCCCTTGTGCTTGGTCTAGCAGGTTAGCCAGTTCAGTCTGGAAGCTATTAAACTCTGTAAAATTCCGTCCGTCAGGTCGTCCGAGACGTGCTGAATCGTTGACACCTACGGATAAGATGATTGCGTCGGGTACGCGATTTTTGAGTTCCCCGCGACTTTTGAACTCGAATTCAAGACGCTGTTGAACCTGCTTTACTCCATCGCCACGGATGCCTAGATTGTATAAGACATGACCTGGACTATCGGGAGACATCCACTGACGCCGTAGTCTCTCTACCCAACCGCCACCTTCTGGGTCGCCGAATCCATAAATCAGGCTATCTCCGAGAACAACCAATTTGAGAGGTTGTTGATGTGTGGGGCGGGACTGCTGAACTCTAGGTGCAACAAGTGTTTGCATAGATGATAGTACTCAGTCAGTTAATATTAATAACTCGACACATTCACAAGAGTTTACATAATGGTACGCCATTATCTGCACAGAACGATAATCGAGCGGGCGATCGCAATTGTTCCTTCCGAGAGCGGGAGTGCGTTGAAGCCGACTTGAAAAGCGATCGCCTAAATCGTTTTCAGTCTTAAAGGTGATAAAAACCGGAAACCTTTGTATAATAGGTTACATCTTTATTTTTGAATCACCCCTCTCCATTATTCACGTCATCTCTATTGATGTCGGTGTAAAACAGTGTGATTCATTAAATCTTCTAATCTCTGGCTAGATTTTTTTGAGCGTTTTACCAAGATTGGGGCAGTTGAACTCACCCCGTGACTAAAGTATTGAGAATCGGGAACTAGGAACCCCAAGGATGCTCGATTCCCGGTTTGTCATGATTGAGAAGTCGGCGGTCGGCGCTTCCTCTGACTCCTGTTACACTGGATTTTGCGAGGGGCGTTCAGTGAATCACTATCAGCCGATCGCTCCAACGGTTACACTCTCAGAACCATTCTTAAATAAAACTTATGATGCACAGGCGTTACCAACAGTTTGATTCCAGCCAAATTATGCACCGCGCTGAAGAGCTAATCAGTGCAGCTTCCAATCGCTATCGGATTACTGTGCAAGTGGCCAATCGTGCCAAGCGTCGTCGCTATGAAGATTTTGAAAATATTGACGATCCGATGATGAAGCCAGTGCTGCGAGCAATTATTGAGATGTCTGATGAATTGACTCAACCAGAAATTATTGGCGATTAGCCCTCATATGGTTTCGTGACTTCAAAAAGACTAATCATCTGTCTTATATCCAAAATGCTTCAAGCACTTGGAAAGGGTATAAACTTCCGGCTGGCACTCAGTTTAACCGTAGCTACTGTCATGGGCATGGGTTTGCTACTGGAGAAGCCAGAGGCTAAAAACTCGAACATATTGAACTGGCTGGGCGCACAACCTGCTGCTGCCCAGTTTGCCGTACCTGACAATGCTGCCGCGCGAGTTTACGAACGCTTGCCGAATTTGCCATTAGAAAACCAGTATGTCAGCAAAGAGACTGGCAAAGTCGATGAAAGAAACACGCTGGTTAATCGTTTAATGCGGTATCACATTTCCGTCAAACTCCGTCCTCCGATGTACCGTTTGGATTGGAAGCTAACGCTCGCTGACTATCTGGGGGCTAACGAACCGTTATGGCAAGTGGAAGCCCAGTATCCTGGTGCTAGCAACTTGCAGCAAAATCCGATGGAAAGCGATCGCAAAGCGATTGAAAGTTTGACTCGCGCCCAACGAGAGGCTTTGGTCGATACTTTAGTGAGTATCTTCAATTCCAGTGCCACTACAACACCAGCCGTAACACCGAGTTCATCGCCAGCACCGAGCAATTCGCGATCGTCACCCACAACTCCCAATACCAGCACAACACCATCTCTACCTAAGCCCGGAGATGCTAATTTACTCCTACCCCAGAAGTAATGGAACGTCTGATCAAAACCGGACAAGGTTGGCGTCTCGGTTGGAAACCGGATGCGGCTGAGTATCAAGGCTTAGTCGGCGGCGACGATTGGGCGATCGAGTTAACAGAGGCAGAGTTAGATGACTTTTGCCGATTATTGACTCAGCTTGCCCAAACCATGAACCAGATGGCCAGCGAATTGATGGATCAGGAGAAAATTACCTGTGAGGCGGAAAGTGACTTGCTCTGGATGGAAGTGGAGGGTTTTCCTTCAGCTTACACCTTACGCTTTATCCTGAATGCGGGACGCCGTTGCGAAGGCGGTTGGTTTACTCCAGCCGTTCCGGGTTTGGTTCAAGCCGCTCAGTCACTAAAGGTATTTTAGGTAGTTGCTTGAATTAAAAAAATTATGGTATTCTAGTATAGGTGTTTCGGGGCGTAGCGCAGCTTGGTAGCGCACTACTTTGGGGTAGTAGGGGTCGTGGGTTCAAATCCCGCCGCTCCGATTGCTAAAACATAACCAGAAACCCCTGCTGGTCAATTAACAGAACTGGATGCTCCTAAAAGAAATTTTTAGGAGCATATGGTTTTTGACGATTTATTTGGCGATCGCGATATAGGTGTGTTGACTAGTGACGAATTATGCACGATTTCCGGACATGTCTCTCATGTCATCGATAAATGGCAATAGTAGCAAGATTAACGCGATCGCTTCAGAACCTCTTGCCTCAACTGACAACACTGACTCTGAACCTTCCATGCATCAAAATTTCCTATGATGACTAAGGGGGTAAACACCTTCCATACCGCCTGTTTTGGTTCCCCAAAGTATCTCCAAAATTCTTCCATTCGACTTTACAGACAGCTTTGCTATTCCTCATACATGCTTCGTGTAGGGGAAAGGGTAGAGTTGTTCCAGAGTGGGCAATTCTCTTAAATCGTAAGGGTGAAGACTGGGCACCTGTACCGGATTTGGCGTATATCTCCTATGAACGTCTACCCAAAAGCTGGAAGCTTAACAGCTTTCTGCTTATATGGCGCTAGGTGTTCCGGAACTGTGGTGTTATGGAGATGGCAAGTTGCAAGTCTTCGTGTTAGGTGAGAAAGAGTATGTAGAGGTGGAAACCAGTCCCACATTTGGGAATTTACCTGTTATTGAAGGAATTTTACAGTTTTTGAAATTGAGCGAGACAGAGGGAGCTAGTGCAGCGCGACGAGGATTTCGGCGGTGGGTACGCAAAGCGTTAGCTATGTCATAAGCGAATCACTCCTTGCGCTATGAGTAGCATAGACTCACCTCCCACTCATTCTACAGATTCCATCAACCGTCGCACTTTCTCAACTTGCTTGGGTGCTCCCACCATTAAAGAGTAGAATAGCCTTATCAAAATTTTCCTGACTTTGCTGAGCATTACCCATCTTTTGATAGGTTAAGCCTAATTGATAGTAAGCCTCAGCAAGTCGAGATTTAGCACTGATTTTATCCAGTAAATAGAACAGACGGCAGGGGCGTAAGACTTTGCGCCCCTACTGATATGCTCCTAATAAATAAGGCGATCGCGTTTCCAGTTTTTCCCGCTTATAACTTGCCAGTAAATACCTGATCAGCAGGCCCTGTCATATAAACTCGTTGGTCTTGTTGCGACCATTCAATTTCCAAGCAACCACCCGGAAGTTCCACTGTAGCCCGTGCGGCGCTTTTCCCCGTCAATACACCAGCCACCACAGAAGCACAGGCACCCGTACCGCAAGCCAGCGTCACACCCGCTCCTCGTTCCCATACTCGCATCTTCAAATAGTCGGGACGCACCACTTGAATA
>DATNPT010000261.1:0-4818 GCA_036703075.1 Chroococcales cyanobacterium | reverse complement strand
GTTTACTTCAAGCCGGATTTCGATCGCGTTAAGTTCATGCAGGGAGGCAAAGAGATTCTAGATGCGATCGCGATTTTCTGGGATGGACTTAATAGCGATCGGCTTAACCATGTCTACCTTTAACGTACTCACTCGCTAATTAAGCGAATATAGTGCCAACCAGTACCTACTTATTCCTGCTCGACATACTCTTTCAATTGATCGACAGTCATACCACCGCAAGACGCGATGTAGTAAGTTCCATGCCAAAAGGCATCTTTACAAAAATTATCGATACATGCTTTGAATTCTTTGCGAATTAAGCGACTGGAAACGGTCTTAAGATTGTTTACTAATTTGCTCAATTGTACTTCTGGGGGAAAGTCGATTAGCAGGTACACATGAGAGTCATCTCCGTTAAACTCCTCCAACTTGCATTTCCACTTTTGGCAGGTCGCTGTCAGAATTTCGCGCAAGCGTTCTAGCATGTCTGTATTGATGACCTTACAGTGGTCTTTCGTCACCAGCACTAAATGAAACTTTAGGCTGTAAACGTTTCTATAACCTTTGTTTAGCTGCATAGCGCTAACTTGAAAGAGGAAATATAATATAAGTACGATACTCCTCTAGTAGTATCAATTGAATCTTTCTTTAGAAGAGGAAGCTTCAACCCTAACCGCATCTTGAATAGGGCGAGACAAGAGGATTTTTAAACCAACGGAATCTGTCAGTCTCGCTAAGGCGATCGCTTAGGTTATTCAGATGTAGTGGACAAGGAAGCGAGTAAGGAGAGCGCTTCGCATCAGATTGTCTAATCATTCCGCTTCATCTGTGTTTCCTGCTACTCCTGCTATTCCTAGAGTACCCATTTGAGTGCAACTTAGTTATGACTTTGCATTCAAAGTTGAGTTAAGACTTGAGATAGATTGAGCTTGAAACTTGACCGCACACCTTCTCAGGATTCAGTCCTAGGATAGTTTAACGATCGCCCTTCAGTCAGAGATTATAGAGAAATAAGTCATTAGGAAATCAGCAGCTCTCAATTGTGAGGGTGAACAACTCTCATTGCCTAGAAAGAGCAATTCGCAAACGAAAGAGACTGCGTAATATCCGGGATTTTGGGTTAGTAAAACCTTCTGCAAGTACGATTTCTGCACGAGCGGCTATTGCTAAACCTACATATCCACAAATTGGCGACGCTTACCTAGCTTTCGAGATGGGTGAGGCGATCGCTCCACGTTCTACTTTTTATCTTATCAAATTTAGCTGGAGATAAATCATGGATAGCTCATCATTTGAACTAACATTAGAACAACAATTTCAAATGAGACTGATGGAACAATCAGCTCAGAAAATGACCCGCGAACAGATGCAAGATTTGTTGATTCAGTCAGCGCGATTGCTGATGCTCAAAGACAATGTGATTCGAGATTTGATTAAGGGTTGCCAGGTCTGAGTCATAGTATTCACTAGAGTTATCTAGCCAAGGAATCAATGGCGATGGCAAAGCAACTATCGCTCGAACAAGTTGTCAGTTTTGGTTTGGAAGAGCACAGAGCGGCGGCAATGCTGCCCCAGATTAATCAATGGCTGTCTTCTTTACCGGAGTGCGAATGCTGGCAGCGTCTTACTCAAAAGATTCTCAAACCCAATTACCCCTTTGAACTGCACCAACTCCTTTACGAAACTACCTTTTCTGATTGGGATACCGATCGAGGTTCCCCTCCAGCTTGGTTTCCCTCTCAAGAGCAGATTCAAGCCACTAATATTGCCGCATTGATGAAGGAGTTGAACGTAGCATCCTACTCAGAACTCCATGCTTGGTCGGTACAGCATCGTAGTGAGTTCTGGGATGTGATGATTCAGCGCTTGGGGATTCGATTGAGGCAAAAGTACAAGAAAATCGTTGACTTGTCACAAGGCGCAGAATTCCCGCAATGGTTGGTGAATGCTCGTTTTAACATTGCTGAAAGCTGTTTTCAGGCACCTGAAGATGCTATTGCGATCGCTTTTCAGTCAGCAGAAGGTTCGCTTTCCAGCTTGAGCTATGGAGAACTGCATAGCCTCACCAATCGAGTTGCTAATGGACTGGTAGACGTGGGGTTTCAGCCTGGGGATGCGATCGCGATCGATATGCCGATGACGGCTGAATCCATCGCGATTTACCTAGGAATCATTAAAGCAGGTTGCGCGGTCGTTTCGATCGCAGACAGTTTTGCCGCGAGCGAAATTGCAACGCGACTGCACTTGTCCCAGGCAAAAGGCATCTTCACTCAGGACTGCATCCGGCGTGCTGGCAAGCAACTGCCCCTTTACGCCAAAGTTGTTGAGGCCGACGCACCAAAAGCGATCGTATTATCGCTTGAGTCTTCAGTTTCCATCGAGCTTCGTCAGGGCGACTTGACGTGGGAGAAATTCCTCAGTGGCAACGATCGATTTGAGGCCGTTCCCGCTCATCCTCATGCTTACACCAATATCCTGTTTTCTTCGGGAACCACGGGAGAACCCAAAGCGATTCCCTGGACGCAAACGACTCCAATTAAATGTGCCGTTGATGGACACTTACATCACGACATTCATCCTAAAGACGTAGTAGCCTGGCCGACTAACTTGGGATGGATGATGGGACCATGGCTCATCTACGCCAGTTTAGTGAATCGGGCAACCATTGCTCTGTACTACGGAACACCTACAGAGCGAGGATTTGGTCAGTTTATCCAAGATGCTCGCGTCACGATGCTGGGGGTAGTGCCGAGTCTAGTCAGCGCCTGGAAAACCAACGGCTGTATGCAAGGTTTAGATTGGAGTGCCATCAAAGCATTTAGCTCGACGGGCGAATGTTCCAATCCGCAGGACATGCTGTTTTTGATGTCCCTGGCAGGGTACAAACCCATTATCGAATACTGTGGCGGCACTGAAATTGGTGGAGGATACATCACGGGTACTTTAGTGCAACCCTGCATTCCCTCAACCTTTACCACACCAGCTCTGGGTTTGGACGTTGTCCTCCTCAATGACGAGGGAAATCCCGCTGACAAAGGCGAAGTATTTATCATTCCCCCTTCAATTGGACTTTCAACCGAATTACTCAACAAAAATCACCATCAAGTCTACTTCGCCAATACCCCCTGTCCCCCCTTGCGCCGTCATGGTGACCAGATGGAACGCTTGCCCAACGGTTACTACCGCGCTCATGGACGGGTTGACGATACCATGAACTTAGGTGGGATTAAGGTCAGTTCGGCGGAAATTGAACATGTTCTCAATACTGTAGAGGAAATCTGCGAAACGGTCGCGATCGCAATCTCTCCTCCAGAAGGAGGGCCGAGTCAATTAATCATTTACGCAGTCGTTACACCAGAATCACATAAAGATAAACAAGCGCTCCAGTCTGACTTACAAAAAGCGATCGCACAACATCTCAATCCCCTCTTCAAAATTCGCGACCTCATCCTGGTCGATACCTTACCCCGCACTGCCTCCAACAAAGTCATGCGGCGAGTACTGCGCGATTTTTACCGCGTGCAATCTGTAAGTCCACAAGCAACGAATTAAGGCATTCCACATTTAATGGTCAAGAAATAGCCAAGGACCTACCTAAACAGAGTTTTATTATTTTGACTTTTGACTTTTAACGTTTGACTTTTTTATGACTACCCTCAACCTAGAAGATTACGAGGTGAGTCGGGAATTTGGCTTTTTACCAACCCGTTCTCCAACCAACACTCAATTGCCAGATGTTTTCCTGCCCGTGCAGAAAACGGCTACCTTAATCCCGAAGTGGTTCACCACCGGGAAAATCCGTCAAGCGATCGCAATTGTACCTGAAGTGGACGTGGAGCGAGAAACCCTGGACGAAATGCAGTTGCGTCGGGTAATGCTGCTGTATTCCTACCTCACTCATGCTTATGTCTGGGGCGAACCAACGCCCGCTAAAGTGCTGCCGCGCAATATTGCCGTACCCTTCTACAAAATTGCTCGAAAATTAGGACGACCGCCCGTCTTATCCTATGCATCCTACGCCTTAGACAACTGGGTACGCCTGAATGAAACTAAACCCATCGAAATCGGTAACATCACAATATCGCAGAACTTCCTAGGCGGACTGGATGAAGATTGGTTTATCCTGATTCACATTGAAATCGAAGCCAAAGCTGCACCCGCACTAGCGGTAATTCCTACACTTTTAGAGGGAATAGAGCAAGGCAATATTAATTTTGCGATCGCGGCTTTAGAGAACATTAGGGACGCATGGACAACTATCAACACGACCATGAGTCGGATGCCAGAAGCCTGCGACCCCTACATTTACTACAATCGAGTGCGACCCTACATTCACGCTTGGAAAAACAACCCCGCACTACCAGATGGGTTGATTTATGAAGGTGTAGACGCTTACGGCGGCAAACCACAACAGTTTCGCGGGGAAACAGGAGCGCAAAGTGCGATCGTCCCTACGATGGATGCGCTGTTTAACATTACTCATGTCCGCGACCCCTTGTGGGAATTTCTAATGGAAATGCGGGATTATATGCCACCGAAACATCGTGTCTTTATAGAAGAAGTGGAAAAGCGATCGACACTGCGCGATCTCGTCAAAACCAACATGGAGCAAGTTCCGAAATTTGGCGATTTATACAATGACTGCGTATCCCTGCTAGAAAAATTCCGTACTCAGCACCTAGAATTTGCCGCCCGCTACATCCACAAGCAAGCTCCCAAATTCAACAACACCAACGTTGGCACGGGCGGCACACCATTCATGCAGTACTTGAAAAAACATCGCGATGAAAGCAGCCAGCATCTTTTGATGAAATAAAATTTTGGTCAAATTTAGCA
>DATNPT010000259.1:0-12958 GCA_036703075.1 Chroococcales cyanobacterium | reverse complement strand
CTCAAGAGATGAGTTTGAGTTTAAACAATCGGAGTTTAATTATGGCCAATCAAAAACTTGAAGATTTACCATCAGACATTAAAGATCAGCTGGCTGACGGATCTCAACAGATTTTCCTGGCTGCCTTCAATAGCGCCCAGAGCGATGGAATGAGTGAAGAGGCTGCCCGTAAGGTTGCTTGGGACACCGTAAAATATGACTACGAGCAAGGTGATGATGGCAAGTGGCACCGTAAGCCACAACCGACTAATGCTACCCATAAAGCTGTTCCCACAGGTGGCAATTAAATAGTTTTCTACTAAAAGCTAGCTTTTTGAACCTAAAGGAGATCTGTCACCATGACAGATCTCCTTATTTATTAGGAGTTTTTTGTCAATATATTTGCTTTTTGTCAACGAGCGATTGGTAAGGAAATAATAAGATTAACATCCTAAATTTAACAAATGTTGACGAAAATCTAGTGAATTCGGGGAAGACAAACAGTAATCTTTGTGTTAACCAAACCTCCATTGCAGGAAAGGGCTATGAAAGCATTGCTACTCTGGCCAGTCATGCCGAATTCGTTCTGGTCTTATCAAGAGACATTGGATTTGGCAGGTCTGCGCTCGACTAACCCACCTCTAGGATTGATTACTGTCGCCGCGATGTTACCCCCAGACTGGGAAATTCGGTTTGTTGACCGAAATGTACGCTACGAGACTGAGGAAGACTGGGCTTGGTGCGACTTAGTAATCATCTCCGCAATGATTATCCAAAAAGCAGATTTCCGCGCACTGATTCAAAAAGGAGTTGCTTTAGGCAAAAAAGTGGCAGTGGGTGGACCTTTCCCCACATCAGTTCCAGAATTTGCGCTGGAATCAGGAGCGCACTACTTAGTTCTGGATGAAGGGGAATGTACCATTCCCTTATTTCTGGAAGCACTCGCTCGCAATGAGAAACGCGGTATTTTTCGCTCCGCTGAAAAACCGGATGTTACCCAGACCCCGATCGCAAGATACGATCTGCTAGATTTAGATGCCTATCTAGCTATCACTGTGCAATTTTCGCGGGGATGTCCGTTCCAGTGCGAGTTCTGCGACATTATCAACCTCTACGGTCGCAAGCCTCGCACGAAAACTCCAGAGCAGATGCTAGCAGAATTGGACGTGCTCTACGAGTTGGGATGGCATCGTTATGTGTTTATTGTGGATGACAACTTCATTGGGAATAAACGCAATGCCAAAATGTTTTTGCGGGCGTTAATTCCTTGGATGGAAGAACACAACTATCCCTTCATTTTGCTAACCGAAGCTTCACTGAATCTGGCAGAAGATGACGAAATGGTTGAGTTGATGGTGAAAGCGGGTTTCACCATTGTGTTCATGGGCATCGAGACGCCAGATACCGATAGCTTAATGGGTATCCACAAACTCCAGAATACTCGCCAAGATTTAATCGAGTCTTGCCATAAAATCACAAGGGCTGGATTGCAGATTATGTCGGGCTTCATTATCGGCTTTGACAATGAGCGTCCAGGGGCAGGTAAGAGAATACAGGAATTCGTTGAAGAAACGGGTATTCCCCAAGGTCAATTCAGTATGCTTCAGGCGTTGCAAAATACAGCGATGTGGAACCGGCTGAAGCAGGAAGGACGCTTGATGGATGGGATGGGGACGTTCCATCAAGGGGCGATTATGAATTTTGTGCCAACGCGCCCCGTGGAAGAGATTGCCAGGGAATATATCGATGCATTCTGGCAGATCTATGAACCTATGCCGTTTCTGAAGCGCACGTTCCGTCACTATATGATGATGAAGGGTTGGCGGGGTAAAACCAATCGTCCTCTAACTTGGACGGAGTGGCAATTGTTTTTGGCCATAGCTTGGCGGCAGGGTGTCCTGCGCTCGACTCGTTTTCGTTTTTGGTGGCAGTTGGTGGCGATCGCATTCAACAAACCTCGCTTACTTTATGACTATATAACGACATTAGGTGTAGGCGAACACTTCTTCACCTATCGTTATATAGTCAGGGCGCAGCTGCTCAAACAACTAGAAGCATTAGAGGAGCATCAAGTAACCCAGAAGATGGAAGAACGTAATCAGCTTTCGGCAGTTCGTTGAAACTGAGCGCTAGCCCAACCAACGTTCAGATGCGATCGCGCAACGTAGAGCTAGTGCAGTTAAAACGGAGATATGCTGCAATCAAGTGCGCCTGCGCCAGTTTAGTAGTTAGCTAAGTTCGCCGGAAGCCCCACACCATAGCGGTAATCCGCTTGGTGCTGGGATGGATAGGCGGTCAATCAAGGGGGTTCAATACCCCTTTGATTGACAATCTTCTAATAAGTTCTCGGAGTACATCATTCTGGGTTCGTCCTTTTGTTTTGCAGTATTTCACCAAATGTTCATACTCGCTATCGGTTGGACGAATTGTTATCTTTGTCATACCATCATATTGCCGTCAGGGATGGTATGATTATGACATGAGAACAGCCTACCAGTACCGATTACGACCAACAAAGCAGCAAGCCCCACAACTAGACAGATGGCTGTCTAGGCTATGCGCTCAATATAACTACTTGTTGGCGGATAGGTTTAACTGGTATGAGTGTAATCGCTCTCCTGTTAATGCTTGTCCCTTGCTCTGTCACTTACCGGAACTAAGAGACAACCCTGACTATTACTCGCAGAAAAAGACATTACCCCAACTCAAGAAAACTCATCCTTGGTACAGTGAAATCTATTCTCAAGTCCTTCAAGATGTGGTTAAGCGGGTGAAGGTAACGTTTGATAGGTTTCTCAAGGGAGATGGTAACGGTTACCGTAGTGGCAAGCCTCGGTTCAAGACCCATAGTCGCTATCGCACGTTTACTTATCCTCAGATGCAAGATGGGTGCTTGCAAGGCAATGTAATTAATTTGCCGATGTTTGGCAAGGTCAACGTTGTATTGCATCGCCCTATTCCAGATGGGTTCAAAATCAAGACCGCATCTGTTACAAAGAAAGCCGATGGTTACTATCTGACCCTTTCTTTGGAAGACAAAACAGTTCCTGAGGTGAAGTCAGATTTTAACCCGAATAAAATCACTGGAATTGACGTTGGTTTAAAGGAATTCCTGACAACTTCCGAGGGTGAGACGGTTGCTATCCCCCAGCATTACCGTAAGGCCCAAAAACGCTTACGGGTAATCCAAAAGAGAGTATCGCGTAGGAAGAAGGGAAGTAGCGGTAGACTCAAAGCCATTAAGCAGCTAGGGAAGCAACACAAGGAAGTTGCAGACAAGCGCAGAGATTTCCACTTCAAGACAGCGAAGTGGCTGTTATCAAAATATGACGTAGTAGCTCACGAAGATTTGAACGTCAAAGGGCTTGCTCGTACCCGACTGGCTAAATCTGTGCTGGATGCTGGGTGGTCAAGCTTTCTGTCGATACTGACAAACAAAGCCGAAAATGCTGGTTTGTTGGTTGTCTCAGTAAGCGCCCGTAACACATCACAAGATTGCTCCAAGTGTGGCGAGAAAGTACCAAAAAAGCTGCATGAACGGTGGCATGACTGTCCTCACTGTAGGTGTAGTCTAGACCGCGATCATAATGCAGCTATCAATATAAAAAATAGAGCGGTAGGGCAGTTCGTTCTTAAAGCCAAGAGTCTCCTAAGCGATAGCCGGATTGTCTTGGAAGCCCACACTGTACTCGGTACTCCGAGTCAGTGATGGGAGCTGTCACCTTGCACTGATTGCAAAATATGTCACATGAATCTGCACTAGCTGCATTCGCGACACGGTTACTGACACCCATCGTCGATCGCCTTGAGGATGAAATCACAAATTATGAAACCTGGCAGCACCAGTTCCTAGAGAAGCGCTTGCGCTTGTCATTGTGGCTAGCTTTGCTTGTTTTCTTGAGTTTTATCGCCCTAAATCTCATCTGTTCCCGATGGGGACTCCATTTCCTCAATCCGAACGAGCTGCTCTCAGAAATCTGTGTAGTGCTGAGCGTGCTGACTTGTTTAACTCTATTACAAACTCCGTGGGGTCGTTCTCACCTGGGTTGGATCTTTTTGAGTGCGGCTTGGGCAATTAGCCTGATCCCTCGACTCTCCAATCGGCTTGATGATGTTGTGGCACCAGACATTGGAGTGAGTTGGGTTATGGCATTCTTCACTCAGGCAACGCTGATGCCAGTGCGCTGGCCTCTCCACCTCGTCTCACAGTTGAGTACGTTTGCCGTCTACTTTGGGATTAGGTGGATGCTTGGTTTACAGCTCAATGTCCTACAACCAACACCTGCCTACTTTTTTCTCACCTTATTCTGGCTCTGTTTGATCTGCAATCTCGCTGTGTACCTCTACGAGCGCTTGACGAGGAGCGCGTTTCACATCCTGCAAAAGCTGGATGCGGAACAGGAACGTTCGGAGCGACTGTTACTGAATATATTGCCTCAAACGATCGCGGAGCGATTGAAGCACTCACCTCAAGTCATTGCGGATAGTTTTCCCGCCGTTACAGTTCTGTTTGCGGATCTAGTCGGATTTACGCAGTTTGCAGAACGGATGCCACCACCTGAAGTTGTGGCATTGCTCAACCAGATTTTCTCGATGTTTGACCAACTCGCAGAACGACATGGGTTAGAGAAAATCAAGACGATTGGCGATGCTTATATGGTAGTGGCAGGTTTACCCGAACCGCGAGACGATCACGCTGACGCGATCGCACAGATGGCTTTAGATATGCAACAAGCGCTAATCCAATTTAACCAGCAAACGGGCCAAGTCTTAGCTATTCGCATTGGCATCCACACCGGGCCGGTGGTTGCGGGTGTGATTGGACTGAAAAAGTTTGTATACGATCTGTGGGGCGATACAGTGAATACGGCTAGCCGCATGGAATCCCATGGGATTCCGGGTTGCATTCAGGTTACGGAAGCGACTTACGAGTGCTTGAAGGAACACTATCAGTTTGAGAAACGGGGGCTGATTCTAGTTAAAGGAAAAGGACAGATGATGACTTATCTGCTGATCGGAAAAAGGAAATTCCAGAACTCAACGTGTGAGGGAGAATGAAGCTGTTGTTTTGAGAATAGCTTTGTTGTTGAGTTCTGCTAAAAGCGATCGCATTCCGGTATTTTTGCCTGCATTGAGATGCACCCCAGTAACTTTCTGTTCGGTTGTGGCTCACATGCCTCCCTATTACAGGTTACTGGAATTTCCACAATCAACTCTGTTCCTTTCTCGGGGGCAGAAATACAACTGATTCGACCCTGGTGTTTTTCTACTACAATCTGATGGCTAATGGATAATCCCAATCCGGTGCCACTTCCTACAGATTTTGTAGTAAAAAACGGGTCAAATACTTGCTGACGCACTTCTTCACTCATGCCAGAACCATTGTCTGCAATACGAATGATAACAAAGTTTGTTATTTGTTGTTTGTTATTTGTTGTTTGCTGTTTGTTGTTGGGAACTGACTGCTGGTAGACCGATACTGATGTGCTGATAGTAATTACTCGTGGAGCCGATTGATTTTCCAGGGCGTCAATCGCATTATTCAAAACATTTAGAAATACCTGATTTAATTGACTGGCATAACACGTTACATGGGGGAGGTGACCATAGTTTTTAATTACCTTAATTTCAGCTCTACCCCCTACTGCCCTAAGTCGGTTCTGCAAAATCAGTAAAGTGTTATCAATGCCTTCGTGAATATCTACAGGCTTTAGTTCTGATTCATCCAATCGAGAGAAGCTTTTAAGAGATAGAACAATCTGATTAATCCGTTCAGCTCCTACCTTCATCGAATCCATTAATTTTGACCAATCCGCGAGCAGAAACTCTAAATCGACTTCAAATGCTAACTGCTGAATTTCTGATGTAGGATTCGGGTATTGCTGTTGATAAAGTCTCATCAATCTTACCAGGTCTTCAAAGTATTCTTTGGCAGGAGCAAGATTGCCGTAAATGAAGCTAATGGGATTGTTGATTTCATGGGCAATTCCCGCTATCATTCGCCCTAGACTCGACATCTTTTCGGTTTGAATCAGTTGAGCTTGAGTATTTCGCAATTCACTTAATGCGAGTTCTAGCGCTTGTGCTTTTTCTCGTTCTCGTGCTTCCGATTGCCGCAGTGCTTCTGACTGCTTTTGAACCTGCGCTAATAATTCAGCTTGCTGCAAGGCGACTCCCAACTGATTGCCAATCTCGACTACCACATTGGTTTCTTCTACTTTCCATTGGCGGGAGCCAGAATTTTGATAAGTCGCCAGCAATCCCCAAAGTTTAGAGCCACAGAAAATGGGGACGATAATGTAGGCTCTGGCTTGAAATCGCTCTAAGAAGTTGATGTAACAAGAGTGAAACCCAGCTTTGTAAATGTCTTGGACTACTGCATAACTTGCACCTCGACTGTAGGCACCGCCTTCGGTTTCTTGCAGATAAGTATCCTGCACTGCGGAAGGAGTACTAAGAACGCTATCGCATCCGGCGGCACTATCGAATGTTTTCACAGCACAGTTGTCGTTTTCCAAAGTTCTCTGTGTCAGATTGGGATTATTGGCTTGTTCCTGCAATAGCGAAATCCACTCAGTCCCCACAGACTCGGAAACAATTTCTCCACTCCAGTCGGGATTGAAACGATAGATCAGGACGCGATCGCAGTTCATCAACTGCCGCAATTCCTCTGTTGTGGCACTGAAAATCGTTTCAATATCCAATGTTTGGCGTATTCTTTGAATCGCGAAGGCGATCGCTCGTTCTCGCTGTACGCTTTCCTGCAAGGCTTCTTCTACCCGTTTGCGATCGGTGATATCCAATGCTGTTCCAAACAGTCGAATCACCTGCCCTTGCTCATTAACAACGCCCTCTCCTCTTCCCTCGATGTACCGAACTTGACCATCAGGGCGCACAATTCGATAGTCAAGTTCGTAGCATTTCCCTAAGGCCAACGCTTGTGAGGTAGCTTGTTGAAATGGCTCTAGGTCATCCGGATAAATCTTCTCGATTAGTTCGGTGTAGTTTGGTTCGGGTTGGGTCGGGTCAAGACCCAGAATGTGGAATTTCTCTTCTGACCAGGTAATTTCCCCAGTGAGTACATCAAATTCCCAGTTTCCGATATGGGCAATTTTTTGGGCTGTTGCCAGGTTAGCTTGACTATGCCTGAGTCGTTCCTCTGCCAGTTTGCGATCGCTAATATCTTTTTGTGTACCGAGCATTCGCAGCGGCGCACCCGATTCATCGCGATCGAAAACCTTACCGCGAATCAGAATCCACTTCCACTGCCCAGACTTCGATCGCATCCGAAATTCCACTTCGTAACGGGGAAGTGCATCTCGAAGATAGGCGTTCAATACTTCCATTACCCTAGGCCTATCCTGTGAATGCATCAGCCGCTCCCAGGATTGATAATTATTTTCAATTTCCTCTACCTCGTACCCCAGCATTCTCTTCCAAGAGGAGTCAAAATAGGTTTGCCCTGTGGTAAGATTCCAATCCCACCATCCCAAAGCACTGCCTTCTAACGCTAGGTGCAAGCGTTCTTCGCTCTCTCGCAGCGCTTCCTCTGCCTGCTGACGCTCTGCCATTTCCTGCTTGAGTTGTGCGATCGCTTGCTGGAGTTCAGCTTCTGTTCGCAGACGCTCTTGAATTTCAGTTTTTACGGCTTCAAATTGAGCCGCACTGGGCATTGTTAGGGCTTGGGGAAGTAACGAAACGAGTTCAGATGCCGTGTAAAGAGAGACGACGGCGGTAAAGGCTTTGATCGAACCCGATAACCAATAGTCAGGATGCCACAGCGTCCAGATTTCCACAATGTGGGTTGTGCCACAGGAAACGATGAACGCACCAAACAGCAGGAAAATCCAGTTGAAGGGTATATCTTGTCTCTTGACAACGAAATAGACAAGCATTAGCGGAATCGAGTAATACGCCACCGCTGTTAAGGCATCGGAAACAATATGTAACCCTACTAACTCAGGTTTCCAGAGATAGCAGTGTCCGTGGGGAATAAAAAATTCCGCTATTACCATGCTGATTATTATTTGAAATTTTTAAATTTATATCTGTAGATAGATGCAAAACCTTAAAATCACTATCTTAACCTACATTTTTAGCCAGATTGTCTCCTACCAAGTTGTGTGAAAAGGTAGTAACGAGCATGTAGATGGGGAGATGGAAAGAAAGCAAAAGTACTAGGTTTGAAAAGCAACTTGCTATCAACTCTTCTCAAGGTAGATGCAACGAAAGGAACTACTAATAATTTGCATCCCAAGCAAGATATTTTCAACGAAAGTTTGCAACTTAAGGCAAAAAGTTAAGAAGACTAATCTACCCTCAAATTGGTGAGAAAATAAATAAATTCACGAGAATACATTTAATTTAAAGCAAATTAGCCAATTGAGCGCATACTAATGAAAAGTCAACCCCCAAAACGTAAGCGAGGTGTCATCCTCACGCGGCGAGGTTGGCAACGCTTGCACAGAGCGCAGAGTCAGTCGGAAATCCAGGAGAACAATGGCGTTACCTACACTCTAGAAGAAATAGGTGAACGCACAGACTTGAGTCCCAATACCGTCGCAAAGATACAACGTCGCCAAGTTGCTGTAGATCGGCAAAGCTTAGAGTGCTACTTTAGCGCGTTTAATCTTAGGCTAAGTGCCAATGATTATACTATGCCCGACATCGACCAGATAGAGATTGGCTCCAGAGTGATGCTCAAAGGTGAAGTTCCTCTCGATTCCCCCTTTTATGTAGAGCGTTCTCCCATTGAGCTGCTTTGTCATGAAACGATACTACAGCCTGGGGCTTTAATTCGGATTAAAGCGCCCAAGCAGATGGGCAAAACCTCTTTGATGTTAAGGCTGCTTGATGAAGCGATCGCGCATAATTTTAAGACGGTTACATTAAGCTTGCAACTCGCTGATGCCGATGTTTTCACCAGTTTAAGTCGATTCCTTCAGTGGTTCTGTGCCGTTGTCACCCGGAGTTTGGAACTCCCGAATCAGTTAAACGACTATTGGGATGAGGTTTTTGGTAGCAACTACAACTGCACCGATTACTTCGAGACTTATCTATTAGCAGAAATTGACAGCCCGGTCGTTTTGGCATTAGATGAGGTGGACGTGGTATTCAATTACCCCAAAATTGCTACTGACTTTTTTGGTATGCTGCGAACTTGGCATCAGAAAGCCAAGTATGCTGAACGCAGTAGTCAAGTTTGGCAAAAACTGCGCTTGGTAATCGTCCATTCGACAGAAGTTTATATTCCACTCAATATCAATCAATCCCCCTTTAATATTGGGTTGTCAATTGAGTTGCCAGAGTTTACCCCACTTCAAGTAAACGATTTAGCGCAGCGGCATCAACTGGATTGGGGAACCGAGGAAGTAGAACGCCTGATGAACTTGATTGGCGGGAACCCTTATCTGGTGCAAATAGCGTTGCATCACATTAGCTTCCAACACATTACGCTGGAACAGTTGCTGGAAACCATAACTGCTGAAGAGGGCATTTATAAGGACTATCTGCGACGACAATTGTGGAATCTCCAACAGTATCCAGAACTTGTAACAGCATTAACACAGGTTGTGATGTCGCCAACTCCTGTGACATTAGATCCAATACTGGCGTTTAAATTGCAAAGTATGGGACTGGTACAAGTGCAAAATCGACAAGTTGTACCCAGTTGCGAGTTGTACCGTCAGTATTTTAGCGAGCGGCTGGGTCAATTGCGGTTGAATTTAATCCAAGAACACCAAGTCGCTACGATTGTTTCTATAAATCCGGTAGACTTAGCGGCAAAGATGAAAGTTGACTCAGAACAGACGCAGAATTTACTCGATCGAGACTTTCAGCTCATATCCCAATTCGCTCAACAATATGAAGGTCAGATTCTCAAATCTATGGGCGATGGGTTGTTATTTTACTTTCCTACTACCATCAATGCCGTCAATTGCGCTCAAGAGATTCAACTGACATTCAAGCAGATAACTCCACTCACCTCCCAGCCGATGCTAACTTATCGAATTGGCATCCATTGGGGAGATGTTATTTTCTGTTACAGTGATGTCACTGGAACAGGGGTTAACATTGCCGTTCGCGTACAAGCTGAAACTTCGCCTGGAGGCGTTGGTATTTCCCAGACAGTCTATGAGGCAGTCAGAAGTTATCTCCCCCTGCAACCCATCGAAATAGGGCAACGGCAATTCGAGGGAATTGAAGAACCCATACCACTGTACCAACTTACTGTCTAGATACCCGACTTATTAAAGAAGTCAGGTATCTCACCTTCACGAATCATTATGCTCACCGCCCAAAGTCCATCTTATGAGTATCAAGTGGGTGGGAGTCTACCGCTAGATGCTCCTAGTTATGTCAGGCGTCAAGCTGATGACGAGCTGTACGAGGCACTGCTTGGGAATGAGTTTTGCTACGTTCTCAACTCCCGGCAGATGGGCAAATCCTCGCTTTGGGTGCAAACAATGCACCGCTTGCAAGCTGTCGGCGTTTGCTGTGGAATCATCGATCTGACAGCAATTGGCACTCAAGAAGTAACGCCAGAACAATGGTATGCCTCAGTTGTGGCTTCTCTAGCCAAAAGTTTCCAGATTGAATTGAATATACGAGCTTGGTGGCGCGATCGCACTCATCTATCCTTAGTCAGCCGCCTGAGTGAATTTCTCGAAGGCGTTTTGCTAGAGGAAATTCAGCAAAATGTCGTAATTTTTATTGACGAAATCGATAGCCTACTTAGCTTAGACTTTCCTGTAGACGATTTTTTTGCCCTCATTCGAGCTTTTTACAATAAACGCGCTCAAGAGTCAACGTATAAACGGCTGACGTTTGCGCTTTTGGGGGTAGCAACACCACCGGATTTAATTGCAGACAAAAACCGCACGCCATTTAACATCGGACGGGCAATTGAGCTAAGAGGATTTGAGTTACACGAAGCAATGCCCCTGATGGGTGGATTAAAGGAGATTGCCAGTCAACCCGAAGCCTTGTTAGCTGAAATATTGAAGTGGACAGGGGGACAGCCGTTTTTAACTCAAAAGTTGTGCCAGCTTGCCCTGATAGCAACAAATCGCGTCAGTGCAATTCCTGCTGGGGATGAGGCGCGTTGGGTGGAAGAGTTGGTACGTCGGCGCATCATCAATAACTGGGAAAGTCAAGATGAGCCAGAGCATTTAAGGACAATACGCGATCGGCTTTGCCGGTGCCCCTTGGGCAATCGCATTTTGAGCAACTCCCAACGTGCTGCTAGATTACTCGGCATCTATCAACAAATCTTGCAACCCCCCCTTTCCGCCCCTTACCAAGGAGGGGTATCAACTGATGACTCGCCAGAGCAAATGGAACTTCTGCTGTCTGGTTTAGTGGAGAAACAGCAGGGTTTCCTGAAGGTGAAAAACCCCATCTATCAGAACGTATTCGATTTGGAATGGGTAGAAGAACAATTAGCTTCTGTGCGCCCCTACTCTCAAGCTTTCGATGCTTGGATAGCTTCCCGACAGCAGGATGCTTCGCGCCTTCTGAGGGGACAAGCCCTGAGAGATGCCCAAACCTGGGCGCAGGGAAAAAGTTTGAGCGATTTGGATTATCAATTTTTAGCCGCTTCTCAAGAAGTAGACAGGCTGGAAGTGCAGCAAACACTCGAAGCAGCGAGGCTAAGAGAAGTAGAAGCAAGACTTGCAGAAGAACGCAAGCGGTTAGTTTTAGAGCGAGAGACAGCGAAGCGACAGCGAAGGTTGATTGGGGCGTTGAGTGGGGTATTAATGGTTGCGATCGCATCCGGCATTCTCGCCCTCTGGCAATATCATCATGCCGTCACGAGCGAGCAGCAAGCCCGCATCAGCGAAATTCAAGCCCTTACCTCCTCCTCAGCAGGGCAATTCGCCTCCCAACAGCGATTAGATGCCCTCGTGACGGCTATCAAAGCAAGGCGCAGGCTCGACAGTCTCGCAAATTCCAGCCCCCAGTTGCAATCTCAAGTTCGACAAGTGCTGCAACAAGCCATCTATGGAGCGGCAGAACTCAATCGCCTGTCGGAACATCGCGGTTGGGTTCTGGCGGTTGATGCCAGTCCAGATGGTCAGCTCATCGCCACCGGCAGCAACGACCAAACCGTTAAGCTTTGGAAGCGAGATGGTACGCTGCTGCAAACCCTCCAGCATACTGCCACTGTTCACGCGCTCAGTTTTAGTCCCGACAGCCAGCGCCTAGTGACATCCAGCCTAGACGGCAGCATTTATCTGTGGAGTCGGGAGGGCAAGCTGCTCAAAACCTTTCAGGGACACAGCGCCGCGATATGGGCGATCGCCGTGAGTCCTAACGGTCAGCGCATTGCCTCTGCCAGCGAAGACAGCACCATTCGTCTGTGGAGCGTTGATGGCAAACTAATCGAAACTCTGACAGGACATGAAAGTGGGGTTTGGGGTGTTGCCTTTAGTCCAGATGGAAACCTACTCGCCTCTGGCAGCGCGGATGGTACGGTCAAGGTATGGACTCTCGATGGCGAACTGGTGAGAACCTTACAAGGGCATAGCGCTGCCGTTTGGGACGTTGAGTTCGCCTTAGTTGCAGACAAGAGCGGCACAAAACGTCCCACCATCGTCTCTGCCAGCGCTGACAACACTATCAAACTCTGGCAACCCGACGGAACGCTGCTACGAACTATTAGCGGTCACAGTTCGGAAGTGTTTGAAGTCGCTGTCAGCACAGCAGGCGATGTCATTGCTTCCGCCAGCGCCGACCAAACCATAAACCTCTGGAAGCCGGACGGAACGCTGCTGAAAGTCCTCCAAGGGCATCAATCTGGAATTCGAGGCGTTACCTTTATTCCCAACAGTGAAATTGTTGTCTCCGCCAGTGATGACAATACCGTTCGAGTCTGGAATCCGATAAACCCCTTCTCGAAAGTTCTGCACGGACATCGCGGCACGATTTGGGATGTAAATTTCAGTCCAGACGGTCAGATGCTAGCTTCAGCCAGTTC
>DATNPT010000241.1:0-23546 GCA_036703075.1 Chroococcales cyanobacterium | reverse complement strand
GAACCTCTACGCTGCTATATTGCTGCTGTTAATTATTCCTCAAATCACCTTCCAGGATATGTATTTCCTGCGCGACCCTTTAAAAAATGACGTGAAGTATCAAGCTAGCGCTCAACCTTTTTTAGTCCTAGGGATGCTTGTCGTGGGTTTAGCGTTGGGTCATGTGGCAGGGTTTTAAGCTGTCGGGTGCGCTCTGCGGGAGTGTAACGCACTAAATCCTGAGATAATATAGCAATTCTTAGTAGGGGCACGACATGTCGTGCCCCTACATGCTTTGTGTACTCCATCCTAGTGAGAACCGTTCTATGTTTTACGAAAAAGCGATCGCTTTTTTTGATGCGTGGAGTGCGATCGGTTTTTGCAAATTTACTATCATTGGGGTACAAAACTTTGCTACACTACAATGCCGAACTCCCCTCGAAGAAACAGCCTTGCTAGACTGCAAGTAGCCTGAGTCAAGGAGTTACAGCAATATCCTCTCCCTTCCCTGGGATAGCTCCCTATTTGTGACTACTATCGAAATCCTATCACCGACTAATTTTGGTTGCTCCGTCTCTGGAGTCTCCCGGTGGGGCCAGTGTCTCACCTACCACTGTTACTGTCGGTTTTCCTTTACAAAGTAAGATTAAGAATTACTAAAGAGGCAAAAAAATCTGTATTTCCTGATACAATTTTTCTTGTAAAGGTTGTAGAAAAGTAACTTTTACCTATAAAAATAAGACTTTAGCGCAGAATAAAGACAAAGCAAAAGACTTCGCTGTGCCGGGATGTACGGCTAGTCAAATATATGAATATATAAACAGCGTAGCTATCTGTACTCAGACAGCTCTATCTATTCTCGACCGACTCGAACCTGAGAGCGTTTGATAGAAGATGTAGTGTAGTTAGTTTTCATCTGAACGACCCCTTATTGGTCGTTCAGGCTTTGGTAGCGATAAAAAGCATAGGTATCAAATAAAGCTCCCACAATGCTACAGGTCATACCAATTACTAGAACCCCTTCCAGAGGACTTCCTGTACCAAAGACCGCGAGAAAACTTAGCAATTGTGAAGTGCCAATTTGACCGACAGCTTCTAAGCCAGGGAAGTATCCAACTCCTAAGGCAAACACTAACAGTGTACTTACCAGTACAATTGGGGCAACAAAGCTCAGAACTGTTGTCAAGGCCAGGGAACGAAGGAAATTAGGCAGAATAGTCATAAGTCGAGTCAAGTTGCAGATGGACTGAATGCAAGTGCCGGGATAAG
Source organism: Chroococcales cyanobacterium (assembly GCA_036703075.1). Lineage (GTDB taxonomy): Bacteria > Cyanobacteriota > Cyanobacteriia > Cyanobacteriales > Coleofasciculaceae > DATNPC01. Next base: position 22,298 of record DATNPT010000241.1, on the reverse strand, counting down.
ACTTGCCACCTTCTAGATTAAGGGCGATTGCTGCCTGTCACCAAAATTGTCAGAAATCTTAAATCTTCATTAATTATCTTGGTGAAAGTCTGTGAAACTTACTCATAAACCCATATTAACTCTGGGTAATGCTCACAGTAAATCGCTTACCATTCAACCATTCAAGGGAACTGAGGAGATACCTCCGAATGTAACAATTACGGTAATACTCAAAAGCGAGAATCGCAGCATTCCTTAAAAATTTAGCGATCGCGCTGTGCAATCTGCAATACTTTAGTCCACCACGTCTGCGATCGCTTGGCTTGGACTGAAGTATTGCAGATAAATTGTTTGTCTGCTTTAGCTCCTGCTAAGTTTTCATTAGTTCTCTCTCCTGAGCAAATGTCCCAGATGGATGACTTGCAACCGTGGTATTGGCGATCGCTACCTCTGGAAAACCGCACGGGTTCCCAGGTATTTGACTGCCTGTTTCGCAATACGAGTTCGATTGCCACCCTCCTAGAAAGCCCCTATCGCACGTCTCAAGACCAACCTGCCCTGTCACGATTCTCCATCTGTGCTGGAATGCCCCGCATGCGGTTAGGACGCACTCAGATGATGTGGACGCCAGCCGTTGGTGAAATTCTTCCCTTCCTACGACGCTTGCTGAACAAAAACGGAGAAGAAGGAAATTTGACTACACCCTCTCACCTTCCCTTCACAGGTGGATGGTTAGGCTGGCTAGGGTACGATCTGGCTTGGGAAATTGAGCAGTTGCCTCGCACCAACCCTGACTCACTGCCATTTCCTATTGCCTTCTGGTACGAACCTGCTGCGTTCGCCGTTCTGGATCATATTCAACAAACCCTCTGGTTAGCAGTTACAGATGAAGCCGAACTCGACCAATTCCAGCAGCGCCTAGAGCAAGCCTCCCCATCTCCTCACCTCCCCATCTCCTCACCTCCCCATCTCCTTTCTCACGTCTCAAGCTGACTATGAAGCCGCTGTCGTGCGAGCTAAAAAGTACATTCAATCCGGTGATATTTTTCAGGCCAATCTTTCCCTGCGGTTCGAGGCTGCAACCTCTGCGTCGAGTTGGGAGATTTATCTCGCTTTACAACGAATTAATCCGTCTCCCTTCGCTAGCTATTGGCAGACTCCTTGGGGAGATGTAATGAGTTGTTCTCCCGAACGATTGGTACAGTTGGAAAGACGGCAGGCACAAACCCGACCGATTGCGGGAACGAGAGCGCGAGGTGTGACGCCCGCGCTTGACCAACAACTAGAGCAAGAGTTGATTGCGAACGAGAAGGAACGAGCCGAACATATCATGCTCGTCGATTTAGAGCGTAATGATTTAGGACGAGTATGTGAATGGGGTTCGGTACAGGTTGATGAACTGTTTGCGATCGAGCGTTACAGCCATGTCATGCACTTAGTCAGCAATGTTATCGGTACCCTACGCAGTGACTGCGATGCGATTGACCTCATTCGTGCCTTATTTCCTGGTGGTACGATTACGGGCTGTCCTAAGGTTCGCTGTTTGGAAATTATTGAAGAACTTGAACCAGTACGCCGCAGTTTGTTCTATGGCTCCTGCGGCTATCTTGACCAGCGCGGCAACCTAGACTTAAATATTTTAATTCGCACTCTCTTATTTAGCCCTCAGTTCCTTGACTCCAGTCCTGGGTCATCTTCACTCAGCGTCAGGGACTCAAGTAACATAACAGCGATCGTTTCCGGTCAAGTGGGAGCTGGTATAGTTGCTGACAGTGACCCAGAGCACGAATGGTATGAATCTCTCCATAAAGCTCAGGCCCAGCTATCAGCTCTCTCAGCTTGGAGGATGTAGAATCGAGCAAACTGGCTCATTTATCTAACCAGGGATATCGTCTATACTTTTTCAGATTGCAGCGGCTCTGGAGAGCGAGTAAAGAGCAAACCGATGACAACTGGAGTTCAGTTAGCCTCGGAATTGGCACGTTGCTAGCGTTTTCTAATTAGCGATCGCTCCAACATCGGACTAACAATCTGCCTTACCGCTGATTTTGCATTCCGCGATTCCCGAATCAAGCTATTATCTCCATAGCTTTAACCGGAGTCAGCCTTCGGAGCAATCCAAGTGACTCCTCCCAATCCCCTACCCAGGGATGGGTATTTGTAGTGTGGATGTTGATGAACACCGAAACCTACCTAAATCACCCGACGTTTGGTCTGCTTTTTCGAGTTTGCATAGTTGAAGAAAACCAGGAATTATTCACGACTCTCTATGCTCAACGCCTATTCTTTTTAGTCACAACTAGTACTAACGGTCTTGCCTTTGAACCGATCAGTCGTTCGGACGCTCGCCTTTTGGTGGAAAATCGCCTACGCTTGCTCCGTCGCACTGGCTCATCCCAGGCTTTCGAGGAGCTTCAGCAGATCCATAAACAAACTTTTCAATGACCTAATCTTTCGGTAGCAAGTGTGAACGATAGAGGATGACAGGACGGAAAATATGGAATAAGGCTCACCAATTCAAGGGTAGGAACGTTATTCCATAGTTTATACTTCACACTTCATTGTTTATATGACTGGCTCAATTGCAGAACGCATTGCCCATATTCGCGAACAGCTACCAGCAAGTGTCCGGCTGATTGCTGTCACTAAACAGGTATCTGTGGACGCGATGCGAGAGGCTTATGCGGCTGGTATTCGAGACTTCGGCGAAAGTCGAACTCAAGAAGCGGAAGCGAAAATTGACCAACTTAAAGGCTTATCGGACCTCAATTGGCATCTGATTGGACATTTACAGAGCAATAAAGTCAAAAAAGCTCTTGAACTATTTCAGTGGATTCACTCCTGTGACAATCTCAAGCTCGCTCAACGGCTAAATCGCTTAGCTGCGGAACTGTCCTTGAAACCGAACGTCTGTCTCCAAGTCAAAGTTGCACTCGATCCAAATAAATACGGTTGGACTGTATCCGATCTACTAGCAGATTTACCAGAACTCAATCGATGCGAAGCGTTACAAATACAAGGATTGATGACAATCCTACCACTGGGATTATCAGACCAGGAGAGCTTAGCTGTATTTGAGCATACTCGCGAACTAGCTCTCAAGATCGAGCAGCAAAACTGGTCAAACCTGCAAATGCAAGAGCTTTCGATGGGAATGTCAGACGACTACCCTCTCGCTATCCAAGCTGGTGCTACTATGGTGCGATTGGGGCGCATTATTTTCGGCGAACGAGTAACTTAATCTCTCGTTTAAGATTGAACGTTTTTGCAGAGGTGCAGGGTTTGGGAAAAACAGTCTCACCATGACCCCGTCTCCCTGTCACTCCGTCAGCGTAAACCTGAAATTTAAATGCTTGATCGCTTTTCCAGGGGAATTCTCCCCCTAGGGTTTATTTAAGGCATGGGCTAATATATTCCCAGCGCGGCTATATGATGGGTAGTGTCGCCTTTAAAGTGGCTGGGCTAGCTAATTGGGTTTCGGTTTAAAAAAGTTTTGGGTTCATGCCCTGCCCCTTGTGGGTGGAATAAATTCAAACTAATCCCTACGCTGCGTTCGCTGCTCTAACACAACTCTAAAATCCTTGCATCAGTTGACGTTTCTCACAGTTTTTGTATACGATTCCCCGCTTAAGGAAGATTGATGTATACTTTATGGCTTAATTTTAAAAGGCTCTGTTCGGTGAGACATGCGCTCGCTCGCTCCTTGAGCAAGCCTTTTTACGTTCTTTACGATCTAAGATAAAGCATCTGTTGAAAACGGCTGCTGCAAAGACGACCGCTCATCAGGTTTTCCGCATCGAATAGAAGAAAGTGATGGAGAGTGAATTATGAACACCATCTTTACTAAACTACGAGATTTCGTAGGTCTCAACGAACCAGTTGAGTACGAATACGAATACGAAGACGAAGGTGACGCTTACCAAAATATTTATCAGCAAGAGCAGCAAGTAGTGCAAGCGCCACCGCAACCAGTAGAGGAAGAACGCCCACCACGGCGTCGCGTTCGCGAGCGGACCAGTGTAGGATCGGAAACAGGAATTGGGACACCTTCGATGAATAACGTAATTGGGATGCCTGGAGCTGTTAATGGTCTTTCGGAAGTAGCAGTGATTGAACCGCGTTCGTTTGAAGAAATGCCGCAGGTCATTCAAGCGTTACGAGAGCGCAAGTCGGTCGTGTTAAATCTAACGATTATGGACCCCGACCAAGCGCAACGAGCCGTGGATTTTGTGGCTGGTGGTACCTACGCGATCGACGGTCATCAGGAACGCATCGGTGAAAGTATCTTTTTGTTTACACCAAGCTGCGTTCAGGTCAGTACCCAGTCGGGTGTAGTTCACGAAGTATCTTCACCCCAAATGCGTACTCCCCGTCCAGCCGCCCCTGCACCAGCTTGGGCATCGGAACAGGAGCGGATGGCTCAGTAACGATTTGGAACCTGAGATTTTTGACCCCATCTAAAATCTCAAATCCAAAATCTCGAATCTCAAATTCTCTGGAGAAGGGTGCCTAGGTGTCTATCAAACTTGGCATGGTTGGTGGTGGCGTGATGGGAGAAGCCCTCTTATCCCGCCTGATCGCTCAACAACTTTATCGCCCTGAAGAGGTTCTGGTCAGCGAGCCACAAGCGCAACGACGGGACTTTTTAGCGCAGGAATATGGTGTCAAGGTAACATCAGATAACCGAGCCGCAGGAGCAGCATCGGATGTCGTGTTGTTGGCGATCAAACCCCAAGTATTTGAGGTAGTTGTAGCCGATTTGATGCCAGGAGATGGTGAGCATCAGCCTGTACCAGAGCCGCTAGCCGTAGTGGTGTCAATTTTAGCGGGTGTATCTTTGACCAAGTTGGAGTCAGCGTTTGGGCGTCAGCCTGTAATTCGGGCGATGCCCAATACCCCAGCAACAGTAGGAGCAGGAATTACCGCGATCGCTCCTGGTAAACTCGTTAAGCCAACGCATATGGAACAGGTGACAGCAATCTTCAAGGCTGTTGGCGAAGTGGTCGAAGTACCAGAGTACTTAATGGACGCCGTCACGGGTCTATCGGGTTCGGGACCAGCCTATGTAGCGATCGCAATTGAGGCTTTAGCAGATGGAGGCGTAGCCGCGGGATTACCCAGAGCGATCGCTTCTAAGCTAGCACTCTCTACCGTCCTGGGAACAGCTCAGCTGTTGCAAAAGACCCAAATGCATCCTGCTGAACTGAAAGACCGGGTTACTAGCCCTGGTGGTACTACCATCGCTGGACTCACTGAGTTAGAGCGTGCTGGTTTCCGATCGAGCTTGATCGAAGCGGTGCTAGCGGCGAAACAGCGCTCCGAGCAACTGGGTCAGTGAGATAAGGGTAGCGTAACCGTAAATGTGGTACCTACTCCAACCTTGCTTTCTACAGTTATTTGACCGTGATGTAAGTCCACAGCCCGTTTGACAATAGCTAGCCCTAAGCCAGTTCCCGAGGTAGTGCCGACATTACTACCTCGGTGGAAGGATTCAAATAGGTGCTGCTGGTCTTCTAAAGGAATTCCCATGCCTTCGTCTTGAATCCGTAGAATGGCATGATTTTGCTTGCAAACCAGGTCGAACTTAACGGTGCTGTCCTGCGGTGAATATTTAACGGCATTTGAGAGCAAATTGCAAATAATATACCGCAGTAGTTTTTCGTCCATGTAGCCGGTAGCCAGAGAGCATAGCGCTTGTACCGTCAGTGAGGCGCAGCCATGGTTAGTAAATACCAGATTATGCTGGCTAGCAATAGTTAATTGCAGCTCTTCAACTAATTCGCTACAGAATTTTTCTAAATTCAGCCAAGAAGGATTAAATTCCTGTTTTCCCGATTCAATTTTGCTAATAGTTAGGATGTCATTAACTAGCTGGCTTAGGAGGCTAGCAGTTATTTGAATGCGACGATAGTGCTTAAGTTTATTGTCCTCAGTAAATTGGTAAGCGTAATGTTCGAGTAATTCAGCAGACGACAAGATAGTCGTCAGTGGAGTGCGGTACTCGTGGGAAACCGTAGCAATAAACCGGGATTTAAGTTCGTTGAGTTCTCGTTCTGCTTCCAGGGCTTTGTGAAGTTCTTCTTCGGCTTGCTTGTACTTGGTAATATCCTCCATTGTGGCGAGGTGACGGAGCATCGTTCCCCGCTCATCAAATATGGTACAAGGTTGCAACCGGGCTAAAAACCGCTCTCCATTTTTTCGGGTAAACCACAGTTCGATTTGTTTCTTCTCCCCAGACATCGCGAGCCTAAACTCTTCATTTATCTGCTCTAGGTCGGCTAAATCCCAATACGGATAAGGCAGTGTTTGACCGACAAGTTCTTCAGAGGAATATCCACAGATTCTGGTAAAAGCAGGATTGATGAATAAGATTTTGCCGAATTCATCGGTCGAAATAATACCAATTGGTGCATTTTTAATCAGTGTAGAGAGCAATTCCTTTTCTTGCGATAAGGCTGTCTCTACCTGCCGAATTTCAGTAATATCCTGGGACGAGCCGATAATCTGTGAAATTCTGCCATCTGGCTCAAACTGAGGCGATAGGGTTGTGAGTACTGTGCGGTGAGAAACTCCTAACTCAAAGGATTCTTCATAGCGGATGGGTTGACGTTGGTTTAGACAGTAGCTGTACTTGGCACAAAAGCGATCGGCAATGTCGGGAGGCAAGCACTGATGTGGTCGTAAACCCGCGACAGATGTTGTGGGAAGCGACAACATCTGTGCATAGGCAGGATTAAGGGTCGCAAAGCGGAAGTCTGTTGCTGCTGGTTCTTTATCCTCAACCAACTCGACATCTACAACAAAGATGCCCGTGGAGATAGTATTGAAAACATCTTGCAACACCGCTTGCGTGTCTTGCATTACCTTGTTGAGTTTTTTTAAGCTTAAAAGTTTGCCAAAAGGTTTTTCCATCCTAGCTCAACAACGCCTAGAGCAGATCGATTAGCTGCTTTTCGCTTCTTGTTGCACTGGTTGCCCCAGTTGAGGTTCGGTACCAGCGAGTATACGCTGAATATTACTGCGGTGTCTGACTATCACGTACAAACCTGCCACACCGGCAAAGAGTTGGTAGGGTAGGGGTGCTGAGAAGAAAATCATAAGTCCAAGCACCGCTATTGCACCCGCAATCGAACTCAACGAGACAATCCGCGACAGCGCCAAGACAGCAGCAAATACTCCTAAGGTCCCTAAGCCGACTGACCAAGACATAGCCAGTAGAACGCCTAAACCTGTCGCGACGGATTTCCCACCCGTGAAATTAATCCAGATGGATTTACTATGTCCTAGCAAAGCCGCAAATGCCGCCAACGCAACTAACCACGGTTGCCAACTCAGAGGAACAATTGGTGGCGCGACTAGAGCAAAGAAGCCATTCACTAATGCGATCGCACCAACTCCTTTGAACACATCTACCAGTAAAACGAGCGCAGCCGGTCCCTTCCCTAGCGTCCTCAGCACGTTAGTCGCACCTGTAGAACCCGACCCTTGTTCCCGTATATCAATTCCCTTAAGCCGTCCCAGCCAGTAGCCTGTAGGTATGGAGCCTAGCAAATAAGCTCCGATTAACAGTAATCCACTTAAACCCAGCTCCAGCAGCATTGCCATCCCTCCGTCAATTAGTGCTTAGCAATTGCTTGAGTGAGTAATAGATGGTCTGAGCTGACGGTAACTTCTGCCAGTCCAACTCCCAATTCAAGCCAATCGCTAATAGCTAATTTAATACTGATACGGAGACATCTGTTGCGGATCGGACGCGAAAGCTAACCAGAGCGAAAATTGCAGCAATGCCAGACTAATCTGGTCTTCGGTCTCATCCACAATAATCAACGGTAGCTGCTTTTGATTAATCAACCGCTCAGCTTTCTGTACTAAAGGGTATGGCTCCTCAAATAAGGTAACGCCTCGTTCTGGACCAAAATCGGCTCGGGATACCCCCAAACAATCTTGCAGCCCTCTACGCCATTCTCCTAGTCGTTCGGGTGTGTTGGCGAGGATGAGAGTCCGCAAGCGATCGCCATATAGCGTCCGCATCACAGAAATGACTGCCGAACCCACTAAAATATTTTGCAGGCGGCTACCCATCGTTTTGATCGCACCGCGACCCCCTTGGGAGAAAAACCAATTGGACACTCGTTCGGCGTGGATGGGCTCAAACGTCCGACGCAATTGCCAGGGCGGCCCATAGTAGTCCGGTAGCGTTCGGTATTGGTCGAGGATGTTACGAATCTGCCTTGCTTGCTCTTGAAATCCCTGTTCGGTAAATCTTGGACTTGGAGCCTGTTCGGGTTCCCTAAATTCTGCTTCAGAGGAGGGAGTTGGTTCTGGAGAGGGCGCGAGATCGAGTTGCTCGGCAGCGCTTGCCAAGTCTTGTAAACTACCCACCAAATAATCTTTGAAGCCTTGCACCCGAATCGCTAAGTCTTGGGAAACACCCGCGAACGTGGTTCGCATTTCAGCCCGAATGCGATCGCGACGACGTTCTAGTTGTTCGATCGAAATTTGTAGTGCCTGCTTGCGTTGCTCTAACTCGCTGACTCCTTCCTGTACCAACTGTTCTACGGCATCTCTGGTTTTTGCCAATTGGTTTTGGAGGAGCTGGTTTTGAGTTTCTTGCAAAATAGCAATTTTCTGTCTCAATTCTTGCTCTTGGCGCTTCAGGTCAGCCACTGTTTGAGTTAAATCAGCCACTACCTTGTTATCCTCTAAAGGCTGTATCGGTTCCAATGAGACCTTTTGCTCTTCTGTTTTGTTCAAGTCTCTGACTGGAAGCTCCAAAGGGACTCGTTCCGGCTCTCCTGAAGCGGCTACTGCTAACTCGGCTGATACATCCTCAGACGCCTGGGCCGCTTGCTCTCGCTGCTCGCCATCGAACGCTTCAATGGCTGGCTTTTGGTCTTGCTCGTTTTCGCGAGTGTTTGATTCGTCTGAATTCATTGAACAGCTAACAACTAACAACTAACAGTCTATTCCTCGCTCTAGAGTGGGTCGCAACCCACTTAAACCCTAGGGCAACGTTGTTCCAAGCAAGTTTTGAGCAGCTTTGGGTCAAACAGGATGGGCAGAAAGTGAATGCTTTTGACTTCTTTGAAATAAAACAAAATCGGTACTGCTGACCAAAAAATTCGCCAATTTTGCCAATCTTGATAGGGAAAGCGCCGGATTAAGGTTTCAGACCGATAAATATCTAAGGCGGTTTCGGTAAATTGCAACCGGATTGTTACAGTCTGAAACAACAGAAATAGCCCAAACAGGGAGACAACTAAGCTGATCCCAACTTGGACGAGCAGCAACGGTAGAGCCGCAATAATTAGCACCAAAGGCAGCGTATAGCTTGGGGCAAGCTCAACTGTTTGCGTGGATGTAGGAGAAGGCGCAGCAGAAGTCACTTTGCTTAAATCCCGTTATCATAAATTCACATCATACAATCCCATTTTAAAGCGTCTCGACCTTCTGCCGACTCGCCGCTCGCTTCAGCCGGAATTGAGTACGGCACTACCCGTGCCTTGAAACATAATCCAGGACAAGAAAAAGTTCGTGATAAAGATGGCGAGTAAAGCCGTGACGACTGCGGTAGTTGTGGATTGACCTACGCCTTTAGCTCCCCCCGTTGTCGTTAAGCCCCAGCTACAACCAATAATGGCGACCAAGGCTCCGAAGACGACGGCTTTCAGGGCAGCACTGCCCAAGTCCCACACATCTAAGAAGCTTTGAGCTGAATCGAGAAACACCCTTGGGGGAATGTTGTACAAACTGTCTGCGATGAGTACGCCTCCAGCCATGCCGAGAATGATCGAGAGAATCGTCAAAATCGGTAGCATCAGACAGCACGCAATAACGCGAGGTATTACCAAATAATCAATGGGATCGGTTTTGAGCATATAGAGCGCGTCAATTTGCTCGGTCACTCGCATTGTGCCAATTTCAGCGGCAAACGCCGAACACACTCGCCCTGCTAAGACGACAGCCGTCAGCACGGGAGCCAGTTCGCGGCTCAATGCGATCGCTAGCACCCCTCCAATGGCACTTGTGGCACCAAAGTTGATAAACTCTCGCGTCACCTGAATCGTAAATACCGCTCCGATAAACCCAGCAGTAATTAGGGAAATCGTCAGCGATTGAGGTCCCACGGCTGCCATTTGTTCGACAGTATTGCGTCGGTGAATTTTCCCTGCCAATAGATGGAGCATGACTTGTCCGCCCAAGAAGATGGCAGCCAGCAGGCGCTGACTCCACAGTCCTAGGCTGGTGCTAGGAGTAATCTCACTCATGTTTAGTTGTTAGTTCACCGTTGTTAGTTGTTCGTTGTTTGCGCGCATCACCAACAACCGATCGCGAACAACCCTATCTACCATCATTGGATTCTACACGGAAGCGTTCCACCGAGGTCAGCAAGTCTCGCGCCACGACTACTAAGTTGCCAAGGGCTCCCGACACGCGTTGAGCCTCTTGAGAGGTTTCTTGAGCCGTTAATTCTACAGACTGCATAACCTGAGCGACGGCACGGGATGTTTCCGTCTGCTCGACCGTATCAGCAGCAATAGAACGCACGAGAGCATCAATGCGATTGGATACCTGAACGATGTCTTCAAGCGATCGCTTCGCCTGTTCAGCGCGTTTGGTGCCTTCAATCACCTGCTGCGTGCCTTCCTCCATTGCCGTCATCACAGAGCCGGTTTCGCTCTGGATTTGGAGCACGATTTGTTCGATTTCTTTCAACGCCTTCGCCGCTCGATCCGCTAGCTGTCGCACCTCATCGGCAACGATCGCAAATCCTCGACCCGCTTCCCCTGCTCTTGCCGCCTCAATACTGGCGTTGAGAGCCAACAAGTTTGTTCTGGAGGCAATTTGAGAAATTAGGGCGACAATCTTGGAAATCTCTTGAGAGGATTCCGCTAATCGCTTGACTTTTCGGGTGGTCTCTGCTACGGTCTCCCGGATTTGTAGGATACCCGCTACAGTGAGTTCTACAGCTTCCCCTCCTTTGGAAGCCGTTTCCGACGCCGAGCGAGCCACGTCCTCCGCTTCCCGCGCACTTTCCGCCACCCGCTGAATCGAGTCGGTCATCACTTGCACGGAGTTGAGGGTAACCGCCAGTTCCTCAGCTTGTCGTAACGCATCGGAGGATAAACTCCGAGCAAACGATTCGCTATCGGTAGACCCCTTCGTCACTTGACGCGCTGCCTGTTTCACCTGTAGCACGATTTCTCGCAGGTTTTGAATCGTTAGGTTAAAGGAGTCGGCAACAGCGCCTAAAACGTCGGCAGTGACTTCCGCTTGTACGGTCAAGTCTCCGCGTGCGGCTCCTTCAACATCATCGAGCAATCGAATCACCTGGCGTTGCAGGTCTTCTTTTGCCTGCTCTTGCTCTTCTGCCTTGCGCTGCGCCTCACTGGTCGTCGTTAGCATGACTCGCGCCATCTGGTTGAAGCTAGTCGCTAGATGACCTAATTCATCCTCGGAGTAAACCGTGGCGCAAGCATTGAGATTGCCTTGAGAGACAGCATCAAACTGGGATTGTAGGTCAGTTGTCGTGCGCTTAATTTGCCGGTTTGTCACTCCTGCTAAAGCATAGGTGGTTCCGAAACTGGCTAATCCCGCAGCTACCGCCATCCCCAAACCCGTCCACTGTAAATAGTCATGTACCGATTTCGATTGGTCTTGGGGCGCTCTAAATTGTGCGACAAAGCTCAATCCTGCGACCACTACCGCTGAAACAGCACCAGCTACCAAGGCTGTAATTAATTGTTTCCCCTTGAGTGGAGCATTCTCGAAGGGAGCAATCCATCCTTGTTCAACACCCACAACCGGGACGTTGTCAGTGTCTCTCGTTTGGTTAAATATGGGAACTTGTTCCGTGGAGGGACTGATGCTAAACATCTCGTCCTCACCACTTAGGGCGCGCTCGCCACTGTCGCTCAACCCCATAGCACCCATCGCGCCCGGTACAGCCGCTGAGTTGCTTTGATAATCAAAATCAGAAGGAGCCGAGCTTTCACGAGATAGGTCGTCGCGATCGCCAATTGAGAAATCGGGAATTGAGCCTAGATCGTCATCGAATACATCAAACTCATCTAGAAAGCCCTCTCTAGCCCCTTGTCGGGACTCCAGCCCCGACAACGATTCTTCCTGAGAGCTGCTAAAGTCGTCTATTGTAAAGGTTTCCTTCCCAAAGGCGTCATCAAACGTATCAAAGTCAAAATGGTCTTGAGTGTTGAAGCCATTTTGGTCATAAGGTGAATCAAATGTTCGATCGTCCTGAGGCGTCTCCCTCCGATCGAATGGCTCTGTAGGGGGATTAGCATTTTCTTCCTCAAAAGAGCCGAAAGCGTCGTGAGGAGAACTATCGCGGCCTCCTGGAGTGTCGGTGACGAATGTCTCGTCCAACTCTCTCGATCCCATCAAGAGGGTTTCGTCCTCAAAAACAGGATAGCTGGAAGGATACGGTTCTTCTAGTGCTTCGTCGTTGTAGGCAGATGCACCGAGCCCTTCGTCGAGTAGGTCCGCATCAAATTGGGCGGATGGGTCAAACGGTTCGGAAAACTCTTCCTCCGCCTCATTTGGCTCCAAGCGATCGCTTGAAGGCATCACAAACGTCACTCCAGTATCCTCGTCGGAGGCAGGCGAGAAAAAGTCGGCTTCTCGATCCTCAAGTCCAGCCGCACCAAAATCATCTGGACTCAGGTCAAAATCGCCCAATCCAGCGTCCAAATCCTCATACTCCTCCCCCCTTTGCCCGAATTCATCTGACCGTCCGCTAAACTCATCTGGAGTAAAGGCAAAGGGATCGTCTGATGCTCCTTCGTCAAAGTCGTTGCCGAAGGGGAAACTGGTTAACGAGTCGCTCTCAACATCAGGGGCTCGCTCGGTCACCCCATACTCGAAATCAGAGCCATCAAAGGGATGCTCGCCAAAGGGCGAGGCTGACTCGTCTGGAGGATGATAGTCTTCTCCCTCATCGAAATTTAGACCCTCTAGGTCAAAATCGCTAACGTCTTGGGCAGTATCCGATTCTTGCCAGTTTTCAAACGTTGGTGCATCCCCCAAGTCACCCGTTTCATCCAAATCTGCATAGGGGTCGTAGACGCGATCGTAGCTAACTTGGGCGCGATCGCGATCGTCATCGAACTCGTCGGGTAATGCCCCAAACTCCCCTGAATCTGACTCACCTGCTAACTGACTAGCGTATTCCAGTCCGTTATTGGCATAACCCACAAAGTCCGGATCGGACGTTAGATTCAGCACCATCTCGTACTGTTCCCGTGCCACATCAAACTGCTGTAGACCATAGCAGTAGACATGGCCCCGCAGTAGATGCACGCTCGGGTCGTTCGGAAAATCTTCAACTAACCGGTCACATATCGCGGCAGCCTCTGGGTAATTGCCCTGTAAATAGGCTTTTTCCGCTTGTCCGTATTCTTGCGCGTAATCTGTACCTGATGCCATTTGCCTCCTCCCGCTTGTCACCCGGAAAAAGTCAAAAGTCAAAAACTTTGCCTTTTGCGAGCTTTTTCCTTTCCTTTTACCTTAGTTACCTTCATGCTGCCCACCGAGCCGATCGTAGAATTGCCACCTGATCTAGCAATCGTAGAAATTTACTAGAGTCTTGGTCTAATACCCATTCGCCCCGCAAGAAAGGTGCCATACTATCCGGAACGTTGGTCGGCATTTGGATTTGTTCGAGATCGAGCCAGTCCATCTCTCCAATTCGGTCAATCGCCAACCCCAGCATAGTGTCTTGGTCTTCGATGGCAATGATGGGAATTTCTGGGCGATCTGTATTTAACACTGCCATATCACCTAGAAACTGTCCGAGATCTGACACCCAAATTACCCGCCCTCGAATATTGATTGTCCCTAATAGCAAGGGAGAGGCGTTGGGAATGGCTGTAATTTGATCTGGCGACTTAGAAATCACCTCCCTAATCCCAGTAGCAGGCAAGGCAAATTCATTACCGGAAGGGACGAAAAACCGCAGGTGTAGTTCCCCTTCAGGACTTTCTAGTTCCTGAAATTCTGGAGCTTGATCTTGACCGCTACCCGTCAAAAAATCCGGATTACCAACCATTGCCTTGAATATCCTATATACCTATCCCCGGAGTAGCTGTTTTACCGTGCCAATCAGCTCTGTTGGCTGAAAGGGTTTGGCAATGTAGGCGTCGGCACCTTGCTTCATGCCCCAGTAGCGGTCAAATTCTTCACCTTTGGAAGAACACATGACTACTGGCACATTCTGAGTTTTGGGGTCAGCCTTTAGACGGCGGCAAACCTCGTAACCATTCATGCGGGGCATGACGATATCTAACACCACTACGTCGGGGCTAGATTGCTGAATTTGTTCTAAGGCTTCAACACCATCACTCGCTACAGTGACCGTTAACCCACTGCCTTTGAGAAGGTCTGAGATCATTTGCCGTTGTGCAAGGCTGTCTTCTACAACCAAAACTGTACTCATAACTCATTACTTGACGACGCGGTGACCGGAATTAACTCCGAACCTACCCTGTGCTTTATGACTTAAACCTGATAATGATTTAAAGTATCCCTCATCATTCTTGAATCATTAAGTGCATCCTCCACTCTTGTGTTGGTATATTGACAACAGCCACGCTAGGGTCGTAGAAGTTCGATCGCTCTAGCTTACGCTGAGGCGGACTCAGCAATATCGTTTTTTCCTCGCTCCGGCTCCGGTTCATCGGTGATGGAACTAGTGGTGTGGTGTCTGTCTAAACCGCCCGGTCCTATGTATTTTTCCAGTAGCATCAAAAGCTCATTGGCTCCGAACGGTTTTGTCAAGTAATCTGTTGACCCTACCATCCGCGCTCTAACTCGGTCAATAAAGCCGTCTTTACCCGTTAGCATCACGATGGGAGTCTGCCGAAATGCCTTTGACTGGCGCAGCATGCCACAAATCTCATACCCATCCAGTTCGGACATCGCTAGATCGCAAAGAATTAGATCGGGTTTGATTTGGAAGATTAGCGTCAAAGCCTGTATGGGGTCTCGAATCGCCGTGACTTCATACCCTTTGGCTTGCAAGATATACTCCACCGTCTTCCCAATAGCCATATCATCGTCTATACAGACAACGCGAGGGATATAGGTATCGGTCTTGGATTCCCATTCTCTCCGACTTGATGAGGTGTCTTGGGTCAACGTCGGCGCTAACAGTTGCACCCAACCCTTTCGGATATAGGGATAAAGGGCTTTGGCTACGGTCAGGATATCGCGATTGAGATAGCGAGAAAGCTGGCGCAGAGAAGTTTTTCCATCTGCCCAGCGCTTGAGGGTTCTAAAGGCGTTTTCTGGCAAGGCAGCACTGAGTTGTGCTTCGTCAGCTACGATCGGACACTGATTAGGAGACTGAATATGGGGATGAAATTGCTTCCACTCTTGCACTTGCTTCATAATCCGGGTGACCAAGGGAGCCGTTTCTAGGGTCATCAGTTGCGGTGCTAGAGCCGGACTAACCTCGAAGACAAAATAGCCATTGTGCAGGCTTAACAGGTCAAACAGCGTTTCGCGCACCATACTTTGGATAATGCTGCGACCTTGGGCTGGTGTCAGAACATGATTTTCCAGGAGTGCCCAGAGATAGCCATATTCGGGTGCGTTGATTGAAGCAATTGAAGGCAGTTCCAGATTATCCAGAGCTGAGTTGGCTTTGTATCGACGTAAATAATCTCGCAGACGAGATAGACTCCCCTCACTGTCAGCCGCATAGGTAATTTGACCGTTGAGGAAGAATACGAACCAAAATGGTCCAGTGCTCGTTCGAGGTTTGGCTTCTAGGTAGGGGCGACCAAAGGCGAAACTTTTACTGGCGACATCCCCGGTCGTACTGATGTTGGAGCTATAGGCCTCCACAAACAGTTCGCCTGTTCGCTGACCTAACTCGATCAGTTGCAGGATGCTGCGGATATCGATTTCATTCAACGTTCCCTGCATTTAACGAAAAGGTACTCCTAACAACCCTTGGATGAATGTAAGAATCTTGCTACCTGTCCTCTGGTGAAGATGCCGATACACTAGAGCCGATGCGTGAAATTGTGACAGATGAGTGGAGTCTGTTGCTACGGATTTGTATACAAAGATAAAGATAGTGTTCCTCAACCCCGTTCTTAAGAGAAGTTGTTGTCTTGCGATCGCATCTTTTAGGCAACAAAAGCGGCTTAACTGACCAATAGCACCAACTGGTCTTCATCGAGCTGGCACCAGACACGAGCCAGTTTTGAGAATGACCGCTTTTGTTGCTCCCTTGCGATGTTTGGGATAAGCAACTGACTCAACCGTGGCAAAGCCACTTTTCTACTACTGCTTTTGAACTAAGCAATGGTAAAATTGGGAGTTAGCCTGGTCAAAGAGCTTAAGCTCTAATGACCGAGGGCTTTAGTGTAGACACTAAATGCTGATATTCCAATACATTTAGTCTAATTTAAGATTTGGCGTTGCGGTTAAAGCGCACACCCGACTGCATTTCCTTTCTGACCAGCCAACGACTTGTTAATCTCATGAGATTGACAGCCGAGAGATTAGCTGGTCAGAAAGCTAATGGTGTGAAGCTTTTTTTCTATACTGGGTAGTAGTTAGGTTAGGATGGACGCCAAAGAGCCTAGACCCAAACAGGGGTATAGCTGGATTTACTAAGGGTGCCAGTTGTAATAATGTTGTGCCTTCATCGGGCTAATATCTAGACTGGGGAAGGTTTAACAGTCAGGAATACTGGTACTGGTTCATCTATTGTAAATTTTTATATTGATTTACCACGAATTGTAAAAGTAATTAGGTTGTAACGATGAGGTTGCTCAGTGAGAAATGAGAATGCTTTCTTGTTTTGATGGTGGAGGTCTTCATCAACTGCGTTGGATGAAACAACCAACTTTTCGCTCGAGTCGGATTGTTGGTTTAGTCAAAGATTGGGCACAAGACACGTAAAAAGGACCATCAGTGTGCTGTATCTAGCAGAAGTACAAAAGCAAAAAACTGGCCCATTTGGCAGTAGGACCGTGCTCCAACTGCTGGCTTGTCAGCGGACTGACCAGAGTTGGAGTACTGTGCCTGGAGAGGAAACGGTTCCTGCCGAAGAAGCGAGTCGGTTGAATGAGGGAGCCTTGGTTATCGTCAACCTCGGTAATAACCGACAAGTGCAGGGCGAAATTGAGCCAGCAGGAGGACGGCTGGCCAGTGTATTGCAAACATTTTCTCGTTTAGTAGAAAAATCGAAAAGTCAAGAAGAAGAAATTGAACAGTGGAAGCAGTCTTTAACTTACCAAAGTCAAGAACTCAACCGCCGCGAGATGGAAATGGAAGCGCGGTTAGAGCAGTTGCAAGCGATGGAGGAAGAGTTTGAACGCCTAGAGCAACAACGTCAGGAATTAGAGGGCGTTCAGGAAGAAACGGCAAGACTGCGAGAAGAGTACGAGCGCAACCGCGAGGAGTTGGAGGGAGCTTGGGAACATCTACGCGGCGAGCAGCGGCGCTTGGAGGAGCTACGCACCGAAGTTGAGACGGTTGGCTTAGACGAGAATCAAGTCAGAGCTGTTCAGGAGATATTAGAGCGTTTATCAGGAGCTGTTGCACCGACATCGAACCTACGGGAACAACTGAATCTGGCGTTTGAAGTCGTCAATACTCAGCAGTCGTGGTTAGACCATCACTGGCAGGAATTGGAGCAACAACAAGCTGAAGCATCTCGGTTACAAGCCGAGGCTTCGCGCCAAGGTGAGGAGCTTCACAACCACAAGTGGGAGTTGCAGCAAACTCAGGCTTCTTTGGAGCAGGCAAAAGCTGAATTGAAGGTGCAGCACAATGCCCTAGAGATGAAGCAAGAATCAGCGCATATGCTCAGCCTCCAACTACGCACCCAGGTCGAGCTACACCAGCAACTCGCCCGTCTAGCAACGACAACTGCGGGTGTGACGATTAGCCAGAAGGTTGACTTGGAAGCGCTAGAGCAAATGCCTTTGGGCGAACTGCAAGAACTCGTGCAGAACTTGCAGCAAGAATTGGAAAAGGTGATGCGCTTCGTCAATGACCAGGAAGAAGAGTTGACGTTTCAACGCCAAGCTGTGCAAGAACTCCAAGCACGGATGAACGAGGCGAGCGAGTACGATCGGTTAGCTCTGGAAACGGAGCTAACCGATGAACAAGACCGTTACCAACTGCTGGATGAGTCCTTAATCGGTTCTCGTCGAAATTTGCGAGAGCGTGAAGAAATTCTCAATCAGCATTCACGCGTGTTGCGCCGTCGGCAAGGAATTGTTGACAGCAACGCTTCAGACAATGGCAACAAAATTGACTTGGGCCCCGTTTTGAATCAGCTAGAGGCACAACGACAGCAACAGGAAGCTGAACTGCAAAAACTGGAAAGCCAGATCGAGCAGATGCGCTTAAGCATTAGCCAAGCTGAGGAGATGATTCGGCATCAGGCCAACGAACACGAGCATAAGCAGCAAGAGCTGCAAAGCTTGGAGCAAAACTGGCAGTCTAGTAAGGAATCGGCCGCTGAACTGTCTGCTCAGGTGAAGGTTTATCAAGAGACGGTTCAACCCAGACAGGATAATCTCAATCAAATCCGGCACAACCTAGACGCGATCGCTCAAGCGCTCAATCAAATCCAGGAAACCGGAGACTATCAGCTACAAGCGATCGCTGAACTCCAGCAGACCATTGGCAGCTTCGTATAGCAATGATGAATTGTGAATTATGAATGATGAAACAATCAGGTCTCATTTCATAATTTATGATTCATCATTCATCATTTAAAAATAATCCAGTCACCTTCAACAACGGCTGTTGCTCCTCCAGGAAAAGAAGAGGTTCGAGAGCGGTTTGGAGCCGTAATTAAAGCGGTCATTTCCTCAATTTGCTCAAAGCTGGGAGCTGCTGGTTGAGCGATGGCAAGAAACTGCCGCATCACACGACGTTGGAGAGCAAGGGGTGCCTGCTGCAATATCGAACGATTGAGGCGTAGGTTAGCTCTACGCTCAGTATCTTGCTCATCCTCGCTAACTGAGGCCATGGCTTGCTGTCCCAGTGATTGAGCCGCATTTTCGAGATATTCAACATCTGCCCGCAGGAGTTCAGCCGTTTGGGCAAGAGCCGTCTCCACTTGGGGATTGAAATGCTTTCTTAAGTAGGGCAACAGCTCTTGGCGGATTCGGGAACGCGCGAATTTAAGGTCTTGATTGTAGGCATCTTCCCAAATTGGCAAGTTCTGCTCTTGGCAGAACTGGAATGTTTCCGTCCGAGTGACATTGAGGAGCGGACGCACCAACTGTACGCCTTCGGTGAGTGGACGTTGCCAAGTCAGAGATTGTAATCCATCTGTACCTGCACCTCGCATCAGGTTGTAGAGAAGAGTCTCCGCACGATCGCTTTTGGTATGACCCGTAACCACACCTGAGTAGCCTTGGCTCAAGGCTACCTCGCTCAGCGCTTGATACCGCCATTGCCGTGCGGCGGCTTCGCTAGTCGTCACCTCAGGAGCGATCTGGAGATACAAAGGAAGCGAGTAGCGTTGAGCGATGCATTGAACATGAGCAGCAATTCCTTCATCAGCAGGCCATCGATGATCGCAGTGAGCGATCGCTAATTGCCAGTCCCACTTCGGTTGCAAACCTAAGAGTAGCGCAATCAGGCACAGAGAATCCTGTCCACCAGATACCGCGACTAACAGGCGCTGGTGCTGTACCAGCAAACGCCTTTGCCGTAGCGTCCGATGTAGCCGTGCATGCAAAGGCGTCCAGTTGGGGTGTTGAGACATGCTTCGATTAAGCTGCTCCCCCGACTGGCATTGTGGGGGATTTAACGGTAATGGGAGGAATTACTTATTTCTTATTCTCTAAGGAAGCGAAGGCGTCCCTCTGTCGAGTTCAATAGTGAACGGTTAGGTTCTTAAGCAGTGACTAACTGTTTGCTAGTCACTGCTTGAAGGTCCAATTTCCTCAGATCTGATTATTCTGCCAGTTCACCTCGTTCATATCTTGCCAAACGTCATCCAGTAGAGAGTCCGTGTCGTTTTCCTCCAACTCCTTATTCAAGGACATCTCTCCAAACTGGAACTCATCCTCACCGCTAGCAGATAAGTCACCAAAATCTAGGTCATCATCGCTCCCGGCAGACATGCCACCAAAATCTAGGTCATCCTCACTGCCAGCAGACATGCCACCAAAATCTAGGTCATCATCGCTCCCGGCAGACATTTCACTCAAATCTATCAACTCATCATCGTTGGTTGTCGGTGCTTCTACTAGCTCTAGCTCTTGCTCAATACTTTCAGAAATTTCTCCGAGATCGAAGTCGTCGTCCAAACTGTTTGACGCCTGGTCTATCAACAGTTCGCGATCGGAACTGGTAATGAACACTTCTTGCTCGACCTCGACATAAACTTCACTGGGAGATCCTAGTTCTTGTTCTATCGCAGTGTCTAGAGGTGTACCTAGGTCAAACTCATCCTCCAACTCATCGGCAGCAGGTGTACCTAGGTCAAACTCATCCTCCAACGCATCAGCAGCAGGTGTACCTAGGTCAAACTCATCCTCCAACGCATCGGCAGCAGGTGTACCTAAGTCAAACTCATCCACTACAACTGACCCTGCTCCCAAAGGGATTGCCTCGTCAAAGGCTGTCGAGTCGAGCAATAGATCCTCATCCTCGTCATCAATGAAATCTAATGGCTCTACCACGCTAGCTGATGACGGAGCTGTCGCTACAGTGTCAGAACTGGCTGATATTGCTTGACCTTCATCCGCAGAATCTATAGGGCAAAACTCCAGGTTGATTCGTACCTTGCCTTTTTGCCAGCCGTTTGAACTAAACCTCAAAACCTCACAAGGAATGCCAGCTTCGCTAAACCAGCCATCCTTTTCTTGGCTCCATCCACTTATGCCGTATTCGAGCTGCATTCTGATGGCTTCTGAAATTTCGCCAACTCTGAATGTGCGGTGTCCGATTAGAAAAAGAGCCGATTCATCTACTGACAAAACTTCTCCCGTTGCCAGCGGCTCAAACTGATTATCCACGCCGATTTTCCCCGGTTAACGTTCTAAACTTCTTAAAATCAGTAGTCAGTGTAGGTCAACAGCTGGCATTAGATGCGATCGAGGAGCAGTACGCTCCTCTAAAAACGCTTTCACGCTTAGAAGAACCAGCCGTAGGAATGTAATCCTTTACCCAGCAGATTCACCCCAAGATAGCAAATCCAGACTACTACAAATCCTGTCGCAGCTAAAATTGCTGGTCGGCGTCCTTGCCAACCTCGAGTAATGCGGGCATGGAGATAGGCGGCAAACACCAACCAGGTAATTAACGCCCAGGTTTCTTTGGGGTCCCAGCTCCAGTAGGAACCCCAAGCCTCATTGGCCCAAACCGCTCCAGCAATAATCCCAATTGTGAGTAGAGGAAATCCTAGCCCAATGATCCGATAGCTGATGTTATCGAGGGTATCAGCAAGGCTCAATCGCTGCACAGAGAGGGTTTGTCCTGTAGATGTAGTTGGTACGGATGGTGCTTGGGTTGTTGCTAGGTCGAGAACTGCCGTACTGCCAACACCATTGCTTTGAGCCAAACTGGTCACGGCTAAAGCTTTATCGGAGACAACCTGTGTCTGAGGGTTTAACTCTTCACCGTTGCGTCGCAGTTGGTAAGCGGGACGAGCAACAGAGCCATCCTTGCTACGGTATCCGCCGGTTCCGACTGAACTGCCGCGCAGTTCAACATGTTGACCGCGAGTGACTACCAAAAACGCGATCGCGAGCAATGAACCCACCATCAGCGCTGCATAACTGAGCATCATGACGCTGACATGCATCATCAACCAGTTAGATTTCAGTGCCGGTACTAAAGGTTCTGACAATTGCATTTCTGCGGGCAATGTCAGAGCGGCAAAGGCTGTGATGCCCATTGCCACAGGTGCTGTGACAATGCCGACTAACCGACTACGGCTCATATGTTCGGCGACTAGATGAATCGTTATAATTCCCCAAGTTAAGAAAAATAGAGATTCATAAAGATTACTTAAAGGGAAGTACCCTGCCTCTAGCCAACGCGCCCCCAAAAGAGCCGCAATGCAAAGGTTTGCGATCGCCATGCCTGCTGTTGATAAACCGGATAGATAGGGAATGCTTGGGAAAGCAGCTCCTACCCAGTACATCAACATCGTTACGAATAGGACAGCGAACGAAATATTATCCAATCCGTTCTGGAGTGCAACCAGATCCATAAAGAGTTCTCTCTACTCAGTTTTTGAAAACCAAATTATCGGAGCGTTAGTATTATCCTATCGATTCTAGTCGCTCTAAACCTGAAGCTCCTAACTGCTA
>DATNPT010000132.1:0-5053 GCA_036703075.1 Chroococcales cyanobacterium | reverse complement strand
ATCTACCTCGATTGTGCGGAAAGGACGCACGGGTAGGGGACAAAATTCCCATTTAGCGCTACCCCGTTCTAGTTCAACTAGCACGTAGCCTTTGTCTTCTTTTTCTTCACTGAAATCAACCCGCTCGATGCTACCGGGATAGATGACAGGTGGGTTATTTGACTTGTTGAGGTTTTGGTGTCGGTGGACGTGACCGAGTGCCACATAATCAAAGCAAGGTCGCGTGAGCATGGAGAGGGGAATTGTAAAGCCTTTCCCTACGGCCAGAAAGCGCTCAGCTCCGAGGTTAGCGCGGTCTGCCATTAAGTGAGCTAACAGGACAGTTGGCGCGTCGGGATCGAGACGCCGAATTTCGGCTTCTAATACTGGGTCGAGGCGCTGAGTCAGTAGATCGTTGACCTCGGACAGCGCCAAGCCTTCTGTTTCGGGACGAGTGAGGAGGGTGGAGCGAGTCAGCCAAGGCAGGGTAATCACCTGCACGGAACCATTGGGAGTTTGAATGCGGTGAGTTGCGATCGCATCCCCAACTATAAATCCAGGCACCCCTAACGTGCGATAAATGCATAAGCTAGCACCTCCCTGACCTTGTGAGTGCTGATCGTGGTTGCCCACCAGCAAGACGGTGGGAATTTGGGCATCCACTAAGCGGCGAAATTGGCTGGCAAAGGCTTCCTGAACGTAGGGCGCTGGTGTCGCGTCGGGGAAGGCATCGCCACCAAAGAGAACGAGATCGACTGGTTCTGCAATGGCTCGGTCAATACACAAAGATAAAGTATTGACGAAATCCTCTAATCGTGTATTTAACCCGGTAACTGGGTTAATCCGCCCGTGGGAAAAGCCGCTTCCCATGTGGATATCAGAGAGGTGAAGAATTTTAATCATGCATTTTGGTTGTTAGTTATTGATTGTTAGTTATTGGTTATTGGTCAGACAACGAAAAACCAACAACAAAGCTTATTGAATCCTAGGAATGGTCTGCTCTAATGCTTCGCGCATGACCTGCCGTTGTTCGGCATCGTAACCCCAACGATTGAGAAACGTTTTGTATGTGCCTTCTCCAGTTACGGTACTGTCCCGTAATTGCTCAGACAGTTCGCGCACCTGAGTGAGTTGTAGCTGTTCCATTAGATTAGCTGTGCGCGATCGCACTCGGTCAGACCCTTGAGCCATTTCTTCGTTATCATTACGACGATGAGTGACGGCCATGGCGGCTGACATCGCCAAGTTTTTGACTAAAAGTTCGGCTACAGTATCCGGTGATGACTGGAGTGCTTGAATCACAGCAGGTGAGGGATTGTCGGCTAATGTCCCTTCCGAGGTCAGATAAGTGACAAAGAAACCTCTAGCACCGTTGGTTGTTTTCACTAATTTAGCGATCGCATCAGAAACGTCTGCTTGTGGAAGTTCGTTGGCTTCCATTTGGGCAAGCAAGGATTGGGTAATAGCGATCGCTTCTTCAAACGTCACTGAGTCTGGCATACAAACAAGAATTTTTCTATTGGGTTGTGCTGTTTAATTTTTAAATTCAGTGACAATACCGAATTGTTACATCCATCTTTTTTTCATAGTAATGATTAATAGACCCCTTGTGAGAATAATTATCTGGGTATGCGACTAACCATCCTGTCTCTAGACGAACTGGCAAAATTTTTAGATCGATATTTTGCCATCGAGCGCTTCAAAGACGAGCGAGGTGGTGTCTATCGGCACTCAACCCGACCGATTTATCGAATTGGGTTGGCGTTGGAGTCATGGTCGCAGATTGAAGATTGGGTAAACCGCGAACGCCTAGATGCTCTTTTCCTTCATCGTCCTTGGCAGCTAGAACTAGAGCAACTGAAACCAGATGTTGGTGTCGTGTCCTATCATTTAGCGTTTGATGAGCATCTAACTTTAGGCTTTAATCCTAGGCTGGCTGAAGTTCTGGGGATAGCGAATTTAGCAGTACTGGGGGAGAAAGAAGGACGAGCGATTGGGATGATTGGTGAAATTTCACCTGAATCCTTTCCCAGTTATTGTCGGTATATTCATCAAGTGTTTGGGGGACAAGATACTGTCTATCCTGGAAGATGCGATCGCATTTTGCGAGTTGCTGTCGTGGGTGCGATGACCGATGAACTAGTCCGCGAAGCCGCGTTACGTCGTGCTGATGTGTATATTACTGGACAGCCAAGACAGCCAGCGCAAAATGCTGTCAACGAGACAGGAATTGGTGTGATTGCTGTAGGTCATCGTCGCTGCGAGGAATGGGGATTACGGGCGCTTGCTGGGGTGATGCGCGAACGTTGGTTTGGGTTAGAGGTGATTTTGCCACCGCATGAAATTTTGCTTCATTAAGTTTTAATTTGAGTTGATTGACACCCATTCAGTTAATGTTTTTGGGCGATGTGAAAAGCGGAGAGATAGGAAAGTTGAATCGTTCCTCCGACGTTCTGCTCTATCTTTTCTCTCAAACCTTCAAACAAGGCATTTCTACTCTGTGGGTCTAGCTTTAGGTAGGGTGAGTAAGTACTCAAAAGCGTCAGATAATCCTTAACGCTATAGGTGACTTCACACAAAAACTGCTCCGACACTAAGTTTTTAAATTGACCCGAATCGATCGCAATCTGCCCTAACCCTGTCAAAATTTCTTCCTGGGTTTCTCTAGGTTCATATCGAGCAAGAGATGGAGCATGTACCTGATAGACTTCAGATAACGTTTGGTACACCTCATACCGGGGCTGAGGTTCCTTGTTCCATAACAAAATTAAGTAGCCATCTTCTCGTAGAGTATCCGCCGCTTTGGGATATCCAACTTCAGGCGGTATCCAATGAAAAGATGTCGCTGCCAGAACAGCATTGAATGTCTCAGCGCTTAGCGTCCACTCTTCAAACGAGGTATTCTGAATCTCTACAGCGGGATATAGTTCACAATTTTGTTGGGCTAACTGGCAAAAATCTGGGTTGGGTTCTAAACAGACCATTGAACAGCCAAATGGAGCAAAGGCTACTGTTGCAGTTCCAGGACCACATCCCACTTCAAGAATTTTCGACTTGGAGGAGAGTTGAGCAACCTCCACAACCCGATGAATTAGAGCCTCTGGATAACGAGGTCTTGCCTGGTTGTAAGCCTCTGCTGCCGGAGAATACCAACTTTTTCTCTGTTCCAGGTCTTGGTTGGAGTAGCTGCTGATGGTTTGTCTCAAGTCTTTCATAACCCATTAGTGCGAACAGCGCGATCGCATTTTCTCTATGCTATTGATTTCACTCCGTACTTGAGGTTCAAGGAGGTGGATGATTTACTAGGTTGGAAGAAAATCTATCGCCGCCTAACGCTAGGTCAATTCCAGATTATTATGGGAAAGATTCAAAAATTGGCTCAATGCTCAAGTAAGCTAAGAGTCTGTGCCAAAACAGGCATTGTTTCTCGAAGGGGATTCTATTAATGGGATTGATTATTGCCACAGTCAACATGAAAGGCGGTGTTGGGAAGACAACCCTCACCGTTAACTTGGCAACTTGCTTGGCAAAAAATCATGGAAAGCGCGTTCTAGTAGTTGATTTAGATTCGCAAATTAGTGCTACCCTCAGCTTAATGCCGCCTCAAGAGTTTGCCAAGCTGAGAAGGGAAAAACGTACTTTAGGTCAACTCATTTATAAAGAAATTAAGCCCAATAGCCGGATAAAACGAACCACTCCAGAGATTGTCCAATCGATGATTTGTCAGGTCGATGAACTGAGTCTCTTACCGGGCGATATCGATCTTTATGACGAATATTTAGTTTCCGAACTCCTGCACAAAAAAGCCTTGAGCGGAGATAACTCCGATTTTAGTGACGTTTGGAACGGCTTTGAGGAAAACTTAATCAGAGGAATATTAGCACCTGTTGTTGATGACTATGACTTCATTATTTTAGATTGCGCCCCCGGTTACAATCTTTTAACTCGTAGCGGAATTGTAGCTAGCAACTTTTATTTAATGCCTGCCCGCCCCGAACCTTTATCTCTGGTGGGAATCAAGCTTTTAGAAGGACGTATTGCTAAGCTTAAAGATAGTTACGGGGATGATAGTAGCTTTCATTCGCGATTATTAGGCGTTGTATTTATCTTGTCTAGTGGGGGCTTGTTTGACCGATATTATAAACAGGTAATGCAGCGAGTCACTCTAGATTTTAGCCCCAGCGAACTTTTTGAAAATCGCATTCCGATGGATGTGAATGTGGCTAAAGCTGTGGATAGCTATATGCCCGTTGTCCTCGCGACGCCTAATTCTGCTGGCTCTAAAGCATTCGCTAAGTTAACAGAAGAATTCTTGCAGAAGTTAGCGAATGTTGAGAATTCAGCTCAGGGCTTAGAAGAGAAGATGAGCTATTTAGCTAATTTCGAGTAAAACGGTGGAGATTGATCGGAAGGGGAGCAGCCAGCGATAGGAAGCCCTCACCCCCCAGCCCCCTCTCCCAATACTGGGCGAGGGGGAGCTAAACTTCGGGTTCCCTTCTTCCTTGCGTTCGGGAGAAGTAGTAAAGTCCGTAAAGGAAGGGTGGCTCGATCGCGCTTGGCGTTCCTCTGCATGCCTTTCCTTTACGGTTAAAACTTACCCTCCAATGCAGGAGCGCAACGTTCGCAAAGCAGAGGATGCTCTGATATGTAACCAACGCGAGTGGAGTAGTTCCAGCAGCGATCGCATTTTTCCCCGTCTGCTTTCACGACACCAACGCTGAGTTTATCCGATTCGCTTTTATACTCCGCCGTTTGAATCGCTTCGGGTGAATCTAGGACTTCAACCTGGGAGGCTAAGAAGAGATAGCGCAACTCATCCACGCGATCGCCACTTAGACTATCTTGAGGATTGAGTGCTTCCAACTGCTTTTGCAACTGTGAGTCCGAGACGGAGAGTAACACCTTGGCATCTAGCGAAGCGCCAATCATCTTTTCTGCCCTCGCTTGCTCCATCACCTTGTTCACCTCAGTGCGGATACCGCGCAAGATTGTCCAAGATGCAGCCAGTTCGGGTTTTTTCCACTCATCGTGTAACTTGACCCAACCCGCCTCAAACACCGATTGGTACTGTGTT
>DATNPT010000233.1:0-7902 GCA_036703075.1 Chroococcales cyanobacterium | reverse complement strand
ACCGGCAGAATTCGATCTGGCCAAGCAACTGCTTTCCCAATTGAAAGCTCCGCTGTTTACCTTACCAGGGGAACACGATACGATTGGCGATCGGGGTAAAGCTTACGAGGAAGCCTTTCCCCGCAAAGATGCCAAGGAAGGATTACAAGTCTGGGATAGTGGGGGAGTACACTTTGTTTCCTTGACCAATGTGCTGGACTTTGGAGAAACTGGTGCAGGCAAACTGGGTCAAGCTCAACTGGATTTACTCTCCAAAGATTTGGCAGCCCAGAAACAGGACACACCTCTAGTGATTTTCAGTCATATTCCCCTATACGATCTTTACCCGAAATGGGGATGGGCGACTGCCGACTCCGCTCAGTTGCTTTCACTGCTATCTCGCTTTGCCGCCGTCACAGTACTAACTGGTCATATCCATCAGGTCATTGAACACAATGAAGGCAATATACGTTTCCACACGGCTACGACAACTGCCTACCCTCTCCCCTCTCCAGGTAACGGTGATAAACCTGCTCCAGTCAAACTTCCTGAAAATAATCTGTTGGCGGTGCTGGGATTCCGTACAGTTGAAGTAATTTCCAACAAGACTATCAAGGTGGATCAACATGCGTTGGGATAGAGATGTAGCTCGTCATCCTTAGTTACTATCGGTCACCATGGATGTAGTCAACGAAGTAAAATTTCGGCACTAGCCAAAATTTCAGCCAAGTGAAAGCAGCCAAACCGAGGAGTGCCACAGCCTCAATAGGTAAGCCCAAACTCAGACGCAGTCCATCAGGCATTAAGGCTACTCCTGAAGTTGCGATCGCGAAATTTGCCAACAGCAGCCACTGTAGACGCTGCAACCTTTTCAACGCATCTCGACAGCTACGGCAATGTTGAGTGTGTTGTTGATAACGGTCTAGCAAATCCCGACGAGGCTTAGAGAGTACCTCTTTTTCTAGAGCCTTGAGTCCAACTTCATTCCAAGGCAACTGTCCCTGACAATACTTATCAAACCACTTGCGAAACTCAATGACTAAGCGATCGGCCTGAGTCGGTAGCCTGTAAGCTGTTGACCAGCTCTCTTGTTGTTGTTGCTTCTGTTGCAGAAAATACTCTTGCTGATGGAGCAAAATCATATCTCCATCCAGGACTTGATTGCGTATTTTGATATGATTCCACCAACGAGGGGTTAGCCAATGAAGCGTTTTGCCAAAGTTCCGAGTAAACTGAGCGATTATCCGTGATTTTCCCGGAGCTACGGGGATACAGTACGTGACAAGACCCATTTGCTGCCCCCGATCGCCAAAACGGATAGCATACTCCAAGTGGCTTGGCGGTTCAAAAGTAATTTTTGTTTGAAACCGTCCAACGGTATTTGCTTCAATCCGATTGAGTGTCGATTCAAGTAGTTCAAATTGAATCGGTGTTGCCCGTTCTCGATTTCCCTGTACTCCGTGATGGGCAAACGGAACATGACTGGGGTCGGCAACATTCTCAACCAGTGTCACCCAGTCGTATTCTAAGTCACGAACAAAAGAAGACCAGACGAATCCTTTAGCAGCATCTACTTGAGGCGAAAGGGGTAGGGGTGTCTTAGTCGCCAGTTCTGCCGATTTAGCATCAAGCCAGACCCACAGCAAATCATTTTCCTGGCAACACGGCAAGGAGTGGGCACACAGGTGCTGTTGATTCTTGGCAACTAGTTGTGGATTCTCCGCCTGGGGAATAGTGGTGCAAAGTCCCTGTTCGTCAAACTGCCAGCCATGATAGCTACACATGAGATGACCCGTCTTCTCATCTACACGCCCCTCACTCAAAGGAGCGAGTCGATGAGGGCATCGATCTAAAAAGACTCGATACGTCGGCGATGAACTCGGCTTCCAAATGACCAGCGCAAGCCCTAAAACGGTAACAGCAGTAGGTCGTTTTGGGTCAAGGTCTTCGATCGGTGAGAGAGGATACCAATGCTGAAAAAAGTTAAACTCTGGTGGCATAGTGCAGCCAACAAAAATACTACTGATTCTACTACCCTAATCCTGGAGTAGCTCATACCAATTCACGAAGGGTTGACGTTGAGAGCGTATTCTCTAAATCGTTCTAAATCTGCCTGGATAGTAGACTCCACGACGCGTCCCAGGAACAGGTTATCCATCAACTGACCCAAAAAGCCAGGAATTGCATAAGCGACAGTTAGCTTGACGATACTGCTGTCATGGCGATCGTAGAAACGAACCGCGCCTCGATTGGGTAAGCCATCAACCGATTCCCACTGAATAATTTGCTGGGGCACTACCTTCAACATTCGAGAAAGCCAACTGAATTCTAAGCCGCCTGTTGCAAGTTTCCAACGAGATAATTCAGGATTGTCTTCTAATACATGGACTGAATCAATCCACTTCATCCAACGGGGCATCTGTTCCAAATCTGACCATAGGTTCCACGAGAGTTCAATCGGAACCTCAACCTCAACCTGCACGCTATGTTCTAACCAATTGGCCATAGGAATAGGGAAATGGGGAATAAGGAATAGCGAATCGGGAATGGGGAAGAATTTTTCCCCATCTCTCCTGAACAATAATTAGGCTACTGGACTGGGTATAGCGGTCGAGCGCTCTACCAGTTGGTGAGCGTTTTCCAAAAGAGCTTTAGCAGCTTGACGACCTGAGAGAGTAGCTCCCTCCATACTATCGATGTAGTCTTGCTGGGTGTAGCTTCCGGCAAGGAAGAAGTTGTCAATTGGCGTCTTTTGGGGAGGACGGTAGGGGTCCATGCCAGGGGCTTCGCGGTATAGAGACTGGGCAAGCTTGACGACGCTGTACCACGTCATGTTTAGTTCCCGCGAGGAGGGGAAGAGTTCGTGAACTTGCTTGAGGACGTGTTGCGCGATCGCTTCGTTAGACCGTCGGATAAAAGGGTCGCCAGGGGTTAAGACTAATTGCAGCAGCGAACCTTGTCCCTCTTTATAGTAGTCACTGGGACTAGTTAAGGCTAAGTCAGCAAAGCAGGAGAAGTCGGCATCCGGAGTATAGAGCAAATTGTCTAAACCTTCGGCTTGCGTGAGTTGCTTGCGTTTTTCGGCGTCGTGTAACTCAGTTACCCAGCCATTAAATCTCAGTTGTACGGTGGCAACAGGTACCGCATCCAGCTTATAAATATTGTCGAACTCCGACCACTTGCGCCACGCTTCGGGTAAGAGACGTTGGACGCCAGGGATATCTGTTGCACAGACGTAGGCATCCGCGAAGATGGTTTCCTCAGTTTCACCGTTGGCAACAACGAGTCCCGTCACTTGGGTTTGTCCACCTGCTTCGGTAAAGAGAACCTCGCGCACTCGCCGCCGAGTATAGATTTTTGTGCCTCGTGCCTCTAGGTACTGAATAATTGGCTTGTGTAGATACTCCTCGGGAGAACCTTCCAGCATTCGCAGCACTGAGGCTTCGGTTTTGACAGCAAAGAACTGAAAGATGGTTAACATGCAACGGGCGGAAATATTTTCGGTGTCGATGAAACCCAGCGCGTATGCGATCGGATTCCACATCCGTTTTAAGCTGCCGTCATTTCCACCGTGTTTGCGGAACCAGTCGGCAAAGCTGATTTTATCTAACTCGCGAATCGTTTTCATCGCGCCGTCGAAGTCTACCAAACCGCGAACGATCGGACTAATACCGAGAGCGATCGCGTTTTGCAGCTTATCCTGTAGAGATAGCTGAGAAGTTGTGAAAAAGGCTTTCAATCCATTGAAGGGCGCACCCGTGATGAAGCGAAAATCTAACTCTCCTGTTCGCCCTCCTTTATTGACAAAGATGTGGGTATGTTCCTTGAGGCGCAGGTTGTCTATCGCTCCCACCTTTTTCATTAAGTCGAATAACTGGTAGTAGCAACCAAAAAAGACGTGCAACCCCATCTCGACATGGTTGCCATCAGCATCTATCCAGCTACCAACTTTCCCTCCCACAAAAGGACGGGATTCAAAAATTTCTACTTCATGTCCGGCATCGACTAATTCAACTGCGGTCGCCATCCCAGCGAGTCCCGCCCCAACAATTGCAACGCGCATTCAGCCTTTCCCTTTCAGTTTCTTTACAGATTTTAATAGAATTGCGCGTCGCAATGCAGCTTGTTAGTCTTAGCGATCGCTAACTTAGCTCGAATGTCACTGACTTAACCATTAATCAACCCTTGTGCGGGGGGTTTGGGGGAAACCCCCAAGTCCGGTTTTTTTCTAATACCTACAACTTTTACCTTAAGTCAGTGCCATTCAACATAGCTCCAATGTCAGTGACTGAAGCGAAAAGCGATCGTTATTGAAGAAAAACCAAGTTTGGGAGAAGACCCCCAAACCCTCTCTGGGGGACGTTAGCGTTAGCCGAAGGCGGGCGCAGCGAAGCGAGCAAGTGGGGCGCGTAGCGCACAGCGCTTCCCCCAGACCCCCTCGGCAAGGATAGAAATGTTCTGCTGGGGTGTCTATACGACTAAATACTTCTCAAGTTATGAGTCACAATGCCTGTCATACCAATTCCACATGAAGTCGCACAGAATGAGTAGCTTGAAGCACTTACCAGACAAGGAAGTATTCTATGCAGCCTCAAATTAAATTGGTATCACCATATAAACGGTGGTAACAAGGGCAGCAGAAGAGTCACGAAATAGTAAACTAAGGGAGCTGTGAAAACGTAGCTGTCTGTCCGGTCTAAAATGCCGCCGTGGCCGGGAATTAATTGTCCCGAATCCTTCACGCCAGCATCTCGTTTCATGACCGACTCTGTTAAGTCTCCAAGTAGGCTAGCTACACCAACAAGCGTGCCCAAGATAATGCCGCTGAGCTGCCAAGTGGGCCAATGCAGATACCAAGCCCCAAGGGTTGCGACAGCAACGCTACCGACTAAACCGAAGATTGCTCCCTCCACCGTCTTTTTGGGACTGATACTGGAAAGACGAGTCCGTCCAAAGAATTTACCAAAAAAGTACGCTCCAATATCGGCGGCCCAAATGCAAGCAAAGGCGAGGAGAGTTGCAGTCAGACTGTCCGGTAAGGCGCTGAAGTCCCAAGAGTTGGGCCAGTATCCCCTTAAAGGGAGGTTACTAGCGGAAGCGGTAGCATCAAGGGGCAGCGATGAAGCTTGCGCCCACCCAACTCGCAATCGCACCCAATAACTGGGGAGATAGCCGCCATAGAGTAACCCTAGTATGGAAGCCGCGATATCAGCAATGGTTGCCATCTTAGGCTGGAATAACAGGTAAAAACAGATAAAGGTTCCAGCTAGCGGGAACAGGGCATCGGTTAGGGTGGGTGAAATGGTAGCCGTAATCAGCAGTAGCAGACTGACTGCGATCGTAATTTTCGCGGCGGGTGCAATCCCTTTTGCCCGAACCAGTTGAAAATATTCCAATAAACCTAGATAAACAATGACGCCAAAGCCAAGGGTAAAGTACCATCCTCCAAGGACGATCATTCCTAGAGCAAGAGCTATCGCAACTATTCCACTAAATATTCGGGGCCAGGACATAAGACGCTTTTGTTTATAAAGACAGTCGGTTGACACTCCTCGCCCTAGAAGTGCGAGGATTCTTCGTTCACAGACCCAACTTGCTCAGACAGAATTGCTCCATTTTGACTACTTTAACGAATTCAGGTGAATCTGCAATCCGTCTGGATAGTGAGCGAAGAGTTACCAATCGATTATTGTCCACTGAATTGGGTCATTCCAGTTTTTCACCACTAATAATAAAAATTGGATCGGCTGCTGCAAAGGTTTGATGAGTACCCCGTGTCTCTAGACGATTGACAGCGGATTGGACGACTTCAATGTTGCGGGCCTGTAACTCAGATAATCCTTCGGAGAGGGCATAGAGGCTTTCTAGACTCGCGGCTGTCGCAACCACTCGCCCTTGGGGTTGCAAGTAGCGCCAGACTTCTTTCAGTATTTCCTTAAGCTGCCGTCCTCCCTCAATACAGACTCGTTGCGGGGGTTGGGGAAGCGTTTTGAGGCATTCCGGGGCACTCCCTTCAACAACTTGAACATTGCTAACTCCAAAGCGATCGCAGTTTCGCCGAATCAAGTTAGCGACTTCTTCATCCCGCTCGATTGCAATAATCTTAGCCTGGGGACACAGCAATCCCGTTTCTACTGAAATCGTTCCAGTTCCTGCACCGATATCCCATAGCAAGGTATCGGGTTGCAGCCTGAGAGCAGAAATTAATAGTAATCGTACCTCTTTTTGACTCAGAGGGATACCCGGTAATTGCTCGAATAAATCATCTGGGATACCAGGAGTGACATAGGGCCAAAGTGGAGAAGACATTGGTTGTTTGTTGTTAATAGGACATTTGCAATGCGTTCAATCTTTAAAACCAAATTTTTTCTAGATTAAACTACGCATCCCTTAAAATCTCTAGGTATTCCTTAGACTTTTGTGAAGCTTGCGCTAAGATTTGCACGATTTGTATTAACAACGAACCACTTTTAAAGTTTTTAAGCTGGGATCGCTACAACCCGTAATGTTTCCTCCCAAGTGCAGGACTTGTTGTAAGTATTCAATCGCGGCGGGGTTGATTAGTTCTCCCGGCATCAAGGCAGGAATTCCTGGAGGATAGGGACAGATTAATTCAGCACTAATTCGATCTGGAGCCTCATCTATGGGAACTGTTTCTGTGGCTACAAAGAAGGCGTCGCGGGGGGAGAGTGCAGGACGAATAATAAACGAGGAAGGATGAACAAACAGCAATTCAGCTCTCCACTTTTTTAAGACATCCTGCCAGGAGGTAATAGATTTAGACTGGTAATTATCTCGAGCGATCGCTCTAAACGATTGCATTAATTGCTCAATATCTGTTTGTGTATTGCCTAAACTGATAATAAAGGTGAGATGTTCGAGCGTCGGCAACTCGGCAGTAACACCCAGTTGCTGATGGAAAATTTCATCGACTTCAAACCCGCTTAACCCTAACTCAGACACTCTGACGGTTAGCCGCGTTCGGTCAAGGGCAAAAAAGCCAGGAGTTTTTACCTGTTGTAAAACAGATAATCCAGGAATTTGAGCGATTTGATTTCTCGCTTCATCGGCCAACTGTAAGGTTTGAGTCATCAACTGTTCTCCATGCAATGCCATCTGTTGCCGTGCTGCATCGAGAGAGGCGAGGAGAAGATAGCTGGGACTGGTCGATTGCACTAACTGTAACGCTTTACTCAGACGTTCTCGATCGAGTCGGTTACCTTGAACGTGGAGCATCGCAGCCTGAGTCATTGCTCCTAGCACCTTATGGATGGATTGCACAGTTAAATCTGCACCCATGGATAAGGCAGAGGCGGGTAAGTCGGAATGAAACGCAAAGTGAGGGCCGTGGGCTTCATCGACGAGCAAGGGGATGTTATGTTGATGAGCAAGCTGCGCGATCGCTTTTATATCGCCACATACCCCGTGATAGGTGGGATACAGCATCATCAAGGCTTTCGCATCAGGATAGTGCTTGAGAGCCCGCGCTACGGCTGCCGGGGTAATGCTATGAGCTAGATCGGTAGAGGGGTCGTATTCGGGGTTAATGAAGATCGGTACAGCCCCCGAAAGAACCAAACCTGCGATCGCGGATTGGTGGATATTGCGAGGCAGAATAATCTTATCGCCCGCGTTACAGGTGGCTAAGATTGCTGCCATTACCCCAGCCGAGGAACCATTGACTAGAAACCAGGTTTGCTCTGCACCAAAGGCAGCCGCTGCTAGTTCTTGTGCCTCCTGAATGACCCCTTGAGGAGCAAACAGGTTATCCAAATCGGGCAATTCTGGCAAGTCAGCGAGAAACACAGATGCCCCCAACACATCCACCAACGGCTTAGGGATGCCCTGTCCCCGCTTGTGTCCTGGCGCATAAAAGGGTGCATGAGGTTTGCGAGCGGCGGCTTTCAGAGCATCGAGAAGAGG
>DATNPT010000214.1:0-4064 GCA_036703075.1 Chroococcales cyanobacterium | reverse complement strand
TCCAACCAACGCACCGCCAGCCGCACCAATGACACCTCCCAAAAGGGTATTCGCGAGAACGATACCTAATTCTGCGGCGGGCCCGACTCCAGGAATGGCCAACACACCCAAACTACCGATTAAGCCGATGATACTTCCCGTCGCCGCACCGGCTGTTGCACCGGCGGCAGTACTTCCTGCAACTTGCTCGTCTTTCGTATCGCTGACGCCAGCACCTGCAATGCGATCGCTGTCTCCTGCATGCTGGACAATTACAGAAACCTTATCCATATCAAAGCCAGCATCTCTTAGCTCAGTGAGCGCATGTTCCGCTTCTCGGCGGCTGGAAAAGATACCAATAGCGTGCTGAGTTCGTCCTACAGCCATGCTTTCCTCCTTTTTCATTTAGCAACACCTGAGCCTGCAAAAAATGCAGTATCAAGTTATCTGCGCCTTTGATTACGGCTTTATTGTGCTAATTGTGTCTTATGTGTTCATCGGTCTGCAGGGGTAAGGGTAGTTTCTCTCATTAGAGGGGTGAAACTTGCTGAACTGGAAGTCCGTTGATTAACCCTGACTTAATCGCCTTAGGGTTTGAGGACAATTTTGATGCAGCCATCCTGCTTGTGCTTAAAGATTTCGTAGCCGTGCGGTGCTTCTTCTAGCGATAGACGTCAGCTTTGATTGGTTGGCGCATAACCATTACCTCTCGTGCTTGCTGTATGGCGGTTTATTTCTGAACATGCAGACAACCCAACTGTCCAACACTCCAGTTCAATGCAATTTATAGTTGAGAACGAATTACTTATACTCTTTCAATAGTCTTGTTTTTCAAAAAAATTTTATTCTACAAAAGTAGTAGTAGCCAGCTCAGTGGTTAGTATAGAGAGACACTAAAAAGAGAACGTGGAGTATTAATACTCAGTCTCTAATAATAGATTTTCTTGCCCAATCTCTAGTATTTTCTAAATAAATCAGCACCTTTTTCCAATGCTTTTTCAAGTATCCTTCTTTGACGGAAGACTTGACATGCTCTAGGTAGTAAAGGGTAGTACGACGTTCATCGTTGTCAGGACACCGCTCAAGAATTAGGTTGTAGAGTGCTTGCCAATGCTCCTGCCATTGATCCCGATCGGGATGAAAAATTGCCTCAAACAAATTTCTCCAGAAATACTCAACGGTGCCGATATCTTTTAGGTTTTCTGGAGTTGGCTTATCCCACCCGGTATGGCGAGCGCGTAGTGCGTTGACGTTCGGTAGATGTCCGATCATAGTCAGCAAGACCAATTTACTGCTACATCAATTCTAGCGATACCATTCCACCTAAGAATTATGATACAAGTATGGTCTCTGACAAAATAGCTCTAGGACTAACCATTCTCCCAGAAAGACCTCATCAGCTTGGATGTCTAGGATACAAGATGGAATGGCTTAACGACATACACTGATAGGACTGAATTATTGCCTATTATCTATGAATTTACCAATTTATTATTGATATCGAGAGCCAAGTTTTACTCCCCTAAAGTCCAATGCCATACTTACAACCGTTTTCACAAAGAGTTTGATATGCAGCGATCGCGTAACAGCCTAAATCGGCAACTTTCCCTCGTCCCTCATCGGTCGTACCCATCAAATTTGGTATAAATTGCCCTGTAAAACGGTACTAAGACTTTCAACCTTGTCTTTTTGAAAGCAGGCTTTTACACATAGCAAATTAAAAATTCTTTGTCATCTATCCAGAGGCGTTTGAAAACCCTATTCTCGACCACTAAGTTGAGCTTCAAAGAAACAATTTGGAGGGGAATCCCAAATTTAGGAAGAAATGGCAGTCTCGGAGTTTGATAGCAACAACCCAAGGCATCGTCTCCTCAGACGAGCTTTCCGTCTCAGAGGAGCAACGCTGGTGATGCTCGGCATTATTATTGGTGCTGCCGCAATCGCAGCCGCGTGGTTTGCTGGTGAAGGAACGATTAGCCAGCTATTTACTGGCTTACAAGCGTTACAAGAAAAACCGCCACTGTGGCTAGAAGCCCCGAGAGTCACGCATCAAAACTATTTGTTACTACCCACCATTAGTCTGCTGATGGGAGTACTAGTGGTGCTTAAAGTCTCTCCCCAGCCTCGTCGCTGGTCGAGGTGGCTGGTAGTGGGAGTATTGCTAGCATTAATGGGACGCTACGTGGTTTGGCGATCGCTTACTACCCTGAATTTAGCGAACCCGCTCAATGGTGTCTTTAGTCTATGGCTCTTTTTCCTGGAAATGATGATGCTCTTAAGCAGCACCATCCAGTTAATTTTGATGCTTAATATTAAAGACCGCAGACAGCAAGCTTCCCGATTAGCGTCAGATGTAGCTGATGGTCACTTTACACCCTCCGTTGATATTCTCATCCCAACGTATAATGAACCCGCTTTTATCTTACGGCGGACGATCGTTGGGTGTCAGGCTATTGATTACACCAACAAAACCGTTTATCTGCTCGATGATACGAAGCGCCCGGAAATTCAACGACTAGCTGCCGAACTCGGCTGCGAATACATTACGCGCCCTAATAATTACCATGCGAAAGCTGGAAATTTAAACCATGCTCTTTCTCAAACAACAGGTGAGTTAATCGTTGTATTTGATGCCGATTTTATCCCCACAAAAAACTTTCTCACTCGCACTGTGGGATTTTTTCAAAATGAAAAAATTGGTCTAGTGCAAACCCCTCAAAGCTTCTATAATCCCGACCCCATTGCATATAATTTGGGACTACAAGATGTCTTAACTCCTGAAGAAGAGGTATTTTATCGGCAAATTCAGCCGATTCGGGATGGTGCTGGTGGTGTCGTCTGTGCGGGAACATCCTTTGTCGCCAGACGTAGTGCGATTGAAAAAGCTGGTGGGTTTGTCACCAATACATTAAGTGAGGATTACTTTACCGGCATTCGCTTAGCCGCGATTGGCTACCAGCTAATTTATTTAGACGAAAAGCTGAGTGCGGGTTTAGCGGCAGAAAATATGGCTGCACATGCTGCTCAACGATTGCGGTGGGCGCAAGGCACCTTGCAAGCCTTTTTTGTCGAGGAAAATCCTCTCACCATTCCTGGTTTACGCCCGATTCAAAGACTGGCTCATTTTGAAGGATTGCTGCATTGGTTCACCAGCTTCTCCCGCGTGGGATTTCTGATTATGCCACTGGCGTATTCGTTTCTCGGCGTGATTCCTTTGCAAGCTAATGCTCCGGAATTATTGTATTTTTTCCTACCCTACTACGTGATGCAGGTTTCGGTGTTTTCCTGGCTAAATTACCGTTCCCGCTCAGCACTCCTGTCAGATATCTACTCGTTGGCTTTCTGTTTTCCCTTAGTGGTGACGGTAATGCAAGCCATGTTGCATCCCTTTTCCAAAGGCTTTAAGGTAACACCCAAGGGAGTCACACGCGATCGCTTTGTCTTCAATTGGTCGTTAGCATGGCCGTTAGTCATCCTCTTTATTACCACAGCCGTGAGTTTATGGCGAAATCTAGGCATGGCTCTGATCCACTCTTGGCCCACAGGAGAAACGCCTGCGGATGCTGAGTTGTTTGAAGGGATTAGTTTAGGTTGGATTTGGAGTGCTTATAATCTGCTGCTACTGGGTATCTCCTTGCTCATCCTGCTAGATGCCCCCAAACCCGATCCTTATGAGTGGTTCAATCTGCAACGAGTCGTGCGAATTCAACTTGCAACTCAGAACGAACAACGGATACTAGTTGAGCATGACAACTCCCAAATCCAACTGTGGGGCATTACCACAAAAATTTCAGAAATCGGCGCTCAGGTAGCTTTAACCAATGCCATTGAGCTTCCCGATAGTGTGCTCAATGCACAACTAAAACCGTTACCGATAACGCTGGAAATCATGGAAGAGCAATTGTCGTTGAAAGCAGCGATCGCGGATATTAGTAACAAAGGTGAGTGTTGTACAGGGCGAGTAACCTTTGACACTCCTGTGCTCGAACAACATCGGCGTTTAGTAGAAATGCTGTACTGCCGTCCCGGCCAGTGGCAGCGTCGAGAGAGTCCGGGAGAATTGCGATCGCTATTGCTACTTTTCA
>DATNPT010000171.1:0-10461 GCA_036703075.1 Chroococcales cyanobacterium | reverse complement strand
ATTTCAGCTATTGCCCTGGGATTAATTTACAAATTTTTACTCCTCAAACACCTAGGCTTGAGAACAGAATCAATATATCTATCTTATTATATTTTCAGTAGCTTTATATACCATAATTAAATTAAAGCCAGAATAAAACCTGGGGCATAGCATCCCTTTGTTACGAAACTGGAGGGGAAGCGAGATCGCGAAGCTAAGCCTTATCTTCGCCCAAGGGGTGAACGAGCGTCAGCACAAGATCGCCCGTTTGGCAGCTTTAGCCTGTAGAGCAATTGAAAAAAGTAGAGCAATTGAAAAGAAGTAGATCGGCTGCATTCAGATTGCATTGTGAAAGGCTCTATAAAGCTTGACCGCACCGGGCTTTACGATTTTGCACTGCTGGACGATGCATTAGCTTCCAGGACTTAGATAAACTACACAAATTAGCAAATTAGGGGGTTCAGATGCACTTGGCAGAGCGCATGAATCGTTTAGGAACCGAATCCGCTTTCGATGTCTTAGCTAAAGCCAAACAACTAGAGGCTCGAGGTAGAAAGATTGTCCATCTCGAAATCGGTCAGCCTGACTTTCCCACACCTTTCAATATTTGTGAAGCAGCGTTCCGGGCAATGAAAGATGGATACACCGGATATGGCCCGGCTGAAGGACTATTCGAGTTGCGTGAAGTTGTTGCTGAGCATATTTCGACAACACGAGGAATTGAAGTCTATCCCGATGAAATTGTTGTCGCTCCTGGAGCCAAACCCATCATTTTTTTCACGCTTTTAGCACTCGTGAATGCAGGGGATGAGGTTATTTATCCCGATCCAGGTTTTCCTATCTATGAATCTGTGATTAACTTTGTTGGGGCAAAAGGAATTCCCCTACCGCTCCGAGAGGAGGTTGACTTTCGCTTTCATATGGATGATTTGGTGGATGCCATTTCAGAACGGACGAGCTTAGTAATTCTCAATTCTCCCCATAATCCGACGGGAGGTATCTTGCAAAACGATGAGCTGGAGACAATTGCAGAACTGGCGAACAAGCACGACTTTTATATTCTTTCCGATGAAGTCTATTCTCGCGTCCTCTATGAGGGAAACCACGATAGCATTATTCGCTTCCCTGGCATGAAAGCGCGAACAATTTTAGTTGATGGTTTTTCAAAAACATTTTCCATGACGGGATGGAGATTGGGCTATGGGGTTGTTCCTCAGCCACTTGTTGAGAAGATTGTCCGATTGTCAATTAATTCCAATTCCTGTACCTGTTCGTTTACTCAAATTGCTGGAATTGAAGCGTTGAAGGGGTCACAAGATTTTGTCGATCGCATGGTAGGCGAATTCAAACGGCGACGAGATGCAGTTGTGGATGGGTTAAATGCGATCGAGGGTATTACCTGTCTCAAACCCGCAGGTGCTTTTTACGTATTCCCTAACGTAAAGCAGATTCCTCTGTCCTGTGAGGCACTGGCAGATTATCTCTTGCAGGAAGCAGGAGTTGCCCTACTCGCGGGTACGGCGTTTGGTAAATTTGGCGATGGATATTTAAGGATTTCATATGCGAATTCGTTAGAAAATATCCAAGAAGCCTTAGAGCGTATTCGGATGGCGGTTAGTAAGCTCGAAGATGAATTCAGTGCAGCAATTGTATGAGCATCTAAGGTAGGTTTAGGTGGGAGTCAAACAAACTTGATGAACGACATCCAGCTCAACCTCGTCGTCATTCGCGCCAGCAACCTCGAACGCGCTGCTGCATTCTATCGGTTGCTTGGTCTTGATTTCGTCAAGCATCGCCACGGCAACGGCTTAGAACACTTGGCTTGATCTTAAGTCGAATGGTACTGACTTGAGGCGAAAGTTGTCGGTATCAGAAAAAACCCGGACTTGGGGGTTTCCCCCAAACCCCCGCGCAAGGGTTGATTCACGGTTAAGTCAGTGCCATTCATCTTAAGTCCACGGGTGCGCTCGCTCAGACAAACTTGACCCAAAATAAGGAGTGAGGTTGCTGGTGGAAAGGTTGCAATATAAAAGTGTGGTACAAAGAAGACCTCGCGTTTATTCATGATGTCGGCTTCAGCGACTACGCTCTTAAATCAGCTCCCGGCATATTGGACATCCTGGCTCAAAACCAAATCCGGGACGGTTTAGTCGTAGATTTGGGGTGCGGCAGCGGATTGTGGGCGAGAGAACTTGCGAAGGCTCATTACCAAGTTCTTGGCATCGATATTTCTGAATCAATGATCGAGATTGCGCGAACAAGAGTGCCAGATGCTGAGTTACGCGTCGAGTCCCTGTTCAAGGCGGATATCCCACCGTGCAACGCTGTTACGTCTATTGGTGAATGCTTTAATTACTTGTTCGATCCAGATAGCGATCGCAAAATGCTCGTTAAACTCTTTGGTCGCATCTACAATGCCCTAACGCCTTGGGGTGTCTTCATTTTCGACATTGTAGAACCAGGGCAGGTGGAGCAGGGAGTCCCAGCGAAAGGTTTTACTGAAGGAGAGGATTGGGTCGTAATGGTTGAAAAGGAGGAGGAACAGGGAATCTTAACCCGTCGCATTATCACCTTTCGCAAAGTGGGGGAATAGTACAGGCGGGATGAAGAAGTACACTGCCAGCAGTTATACCAAGCGACAGATCTAGCAGAAGAACTCCGTCAACTGGGCTTTCAGGCTGAAATAATGCATAGTTACGGTCAGTACGCTTTGCCGAAAGCCCGTGCAGCGATCGTTGCACGTAAATCAACATCTGTTTGATACACCCGATTGTAGGGATGAATGGTCGTGCGCCCCTACCGATGTACCGCATCAAATCGAGCAAGACCATAGCTTGACCTAATTTGTAGTGGAAAAACCCTATGGTATCCATCAAGTAATCAAAACATTGAGCTTCACAAAATCTTCAACATTTAGTTCATACTAAAGTTGTTAGGAATAAACCTAGCATCTTCTAAGAAATCAAATTGGTTTCTTGCCTGCATTAAGAAGCGATCGCTCCCTCAGCGATTCTGTTACTCTTGTCGGAGTAAAATTTAGCATCCCGAGCAAGAGTTAGTTTTTAGCATTTAATCTATTGACACAGTTTCTTATAAGTCGCACTTGCTCAGCTGATACCTGAGTAAGACCTTAGTCAGCTGCTCAGATGTTTATCTCAGCTGAATTGTGAAAAATACTAGTTCGCAAACAATACAGCTTACCAAAGGAAGGAAATACAAGATGGATTTCAATGAGTTCTTGTTACTAACGCTGCTCAATACATTCATCTGCCTAGGTTTGCCCAAAATGATATCTTGGTTTGGGTCTTTCAAGACTCGGCAGGTTGAGCAATTTAGTGATGAGAAAATCGTAGCACCACAGCCAGACTTATCTAACATCTAGGATTTTCCTGGCACTGGCTGGATTCTGAAAGTTACAGGCAGGTTGGGCATTGCCGAATAAATATTTGTCTTATCCAATTAAGTAATTTCGGCAATTCCCATCCTACAATTTTCGGCTCTTCCAATCAGTAATGTAGCAAGACC
Organism: Chroococcales cyanobacterium; assembly: GCA_036703075.1. Taxonomy (GTDB): domain Bacteria; phylum Cyanobacteriota; class Cyanobacteriia; order Cyanobacteriales; family Coleofasciculaceae; genus DATNPC01. The sequence continues at coordinate 6,957 of DATNPT010000171.1, read as the reverse complement.
CACCCTGCACATTATTAATACAGTTCGTATTTCAGCAAGGTGCAAGGGATTGAGCCGTTGTAAACAGGAATGCGACGAGAGGCTTTGAGTCCGACTCGTTTGGCTAACTCTTTATTCCCAGTTAAAACAAAGGCTGTCCAACCTTTGAAGCTTTGCTTGAAGACATCGCCGAGTAATTTGTACAAATCTCCTAGTTCTTTGGCATCTCCTATCCTCTCTCCATAGGGAGGATTGCAGATAATTACGCCCTTGTCTGCTGGGGCGTCTAGTAGTGACAATACGGATAGATCCTTTTGCGTAAACGTTAGCTTGTCAGCAACGCCACATTGTTCAGCATTAATGCGGGCTTGGTTGAGGATATCAAGATCGCGATCGCATCCGAGAATCGGTGCCTTAAGCTCAGATAACTCGCTAGTTTCTGCTTCTTGTAGCAACTGCTGCCATAACGGTTCGTCAAAATCACTCCACTTCTCAAAGCCGAACTGCCTGCGAAATAATCCAGGCGCAATGTTTAAGGCTTTTAAACTCGCTTCTAAAGGTAGGGTACCAGAACCACACAACGGGTCTAAAAACGGTAAGCTTGGCTCCCATTCGGCCATGTCGAGGAGAGCGGCGGCTAGAGTTTCCTTAAGGGGGGCAAGTCCCATTGCTGGACGATACCCCCGTTTGTGCAGACTGCTACCCGAACTATCGAGGCTTAAAATGCAACGGTTTTGATAAATGTGGGCGTTGATGAGTAAATCGGGATTTTGAGTATCAATACTAGAACGCTGACCGAATTGACGACGCTGCTGGTCTACGATCGCGTTTTTGACCTGTAGTGCCGTAAAGTGGGTGTGGTTGAGTTTTTGATTGCCCCCTGTCGCGTTTACCGCTAAGGTATTGTGAGGCTGAAGATACTTTTCCCAAGGAATTTTTTGCACCTCTTGGTAAAGGCGATCGGCATCCGGGCAATGAAATTCGCGGAGAGTGACTAGCACTCGAAAGATAGTTCTCGCCCAAAGATTAACTCGGTATAGTAAAGAGCGATCGCCGACAAAATGTACTCCAGTAAAATCAGGACGAACGTCTGAGGCACCCAGACGTTCGAGTTCTTGAGCAGCGATCGGTTCTAGACCACGGGCAACCGTAGCAAAGTAGTGGTTCAAGGTCTATAGTTTGTTTGACGGATCGTTAGCATTTCTAAAGCATGTGTAATGGTAGCAAAACGAGGTGCTAACTTAAGCCATAAAATTCTTTCTACCTTTGAGAAGACCTCGTCAACATCTAGTTACAGGTAGGGTCGGCATTGCCGAAATTACTTAATGGGACAAGACAACTATCTATTCAGCAATGTCCACCCTACAATCTTCACCCATGCCAACTTTACTTTTGGAAGACCTCGGCAACCTTTAGCTATTTGCCCTAAAACTGCCCACTACTGCCACCCTAAGGGCGGTTCGATCGGCGTTTCATCTGCCTTCCCAGCATTAGCACCTGGCTTATTGACAATTTGTACCGTGCTTGCCCGTAGACCTTCTTCAGCCAGTACTGCAACAAACCGCACGCCAGTACCAAGCTCTAAGCGATCGAAGTCGCCGTTGAGTACGCTATTGCGGTGGAAGTAAACGTCCTGTCCGTCTAGGGTTTTGAGAAAGCCATAGTCTTGTTCGGGGAATAACTTAGTCACCAACGCTATGGTGTCCTGTGCAGCATCATTCGTCTTGGCGCGATCGCTTTCGCGCTGTTTTCTGGCGAGTTCTTTGACTTGACGCTCAGCCATACTGAACGCATCTCGGATGACTGTATCTAGGGCAACATACTGATTTTGTTCTGATGGATGGCTATCAGCCACCAGCTCATGACCGGGTGGTACAGTCATATCGATCCGAACTCGGTAGGGAGAACCGTGACTGGGACGATCTTGAATCTTTTCAACAGCGATATGACAACTGCTGATGTAATCGCAAACCTTCTCCAGCCGAGCAACTTTTTCGTTAATCAATGACTCAATTGAATCAGTTTTTTCAACATCTCGATAGGAAACCTCTAATCCAACTTTCATAAAATTTTCTCCACAATTGAAATAGTTGAGACTTATCTCTCGTACATCGAACTAGACAGCCAGTGACTAATTCAAGTTAATTAATTGATAGCAACTATCTATTAGTCATTACTTCTGTCTGAGGAGGAATAGTCTGTGTGCGGCTTTGAGTTTTAATTATCAATTTTTATAAAGTTTGAAAAGCGATCGCTTGTCGTCTGAAACATAGGTCTTTGCTAAATTCCAATTAATTGGCTATGCTGTGCGATCGCTGGCGTACTAACGCAAGAGAGCCAGTAGTGTATCTGCCAAAACTAAGAAGTTTTACATACTACACACAAACTCTCTCTCTCTCTAAGGAGGTGCCCGATCGCGACAGCTTGTTATAACTATATGTTGGATACTGTTATCACAGGCTGAAGAGATGGAAATGAGTCAACAACAAGTGGAAATACTGATGGTCGAGCACACTCAAACACTAGAGCGAATTGGCAGGCTATTGGGGCATATCAAAGAACTACTAAACCTGATTGCCGAGTTGCTCGAACAACAGCAGCATCTCAAACAACAGCCCGATATAGGTGAGAAGCCAACCTGTTGCTATGAGTGTGAGAAACAGCAACGTATTCCGAGAGGAAGTGAGTTATTCGACCTAAATTGAATGGCACTGATTTAACGATTAATCACCTTGCGCGGGGGGTTTGGGGGAAACCCCCAAGTCCGGGTTTTCTCTAGATTCTGATGACCTAGCCTCAATTTTGGGTTCACCCACTTCAGAAAAATCATCTGGGTTCAATTCTGCAAGTCTACCGTCCATTGCCTCATCGGGAATACTGGAATCTAGCTTTTGAATGGCTTCTTGAGGTACTTGTTCAGGTTCATGGCTAAAAATTAACTAGGAAAATAGGAGTCAGAACCAGGTAATTTTCATTTTTTTGTTATCAGTGACAGCGCCTAGACCGCTGTCTTAGATGGTGAGCATCACTCAGCTAAAAACCAAAGGGATAGGTCTCTGGTACTTCGTCAGTCTCCCATTGAGGAGTACGCTCTAGAGGCTCTAGTGCTTGTGTCTCGTCAAAGTGGAGTACGGCATCAAATTGATCGGCTAACCGAGCATGGAAGTAGTGACTCATGCGCTCTGTTGCGGGTAAGTAAATCACACCAATTGCTCGCTCTAAGCGACGTTCGCGCAAAGCTTTTACTACTTTGCTGCCATCGCGCAGGCTTAGCAGAAAGCGTGGCAAACCCGTATTGTGAAACAGCTCTTCGTAACTCCCTTTCAATCCCGATCGCACGCGCTTGCGTTCGGGAGGTGCGCCCCAGTTGGAGGCGGCTGTAACTGTCCCCGCGTAAGTCGTCAAGCCAACGAGAAAAGCATCGCGATCGTACTGTTGGCGCACGAGTTGACCGACGTTGAGTTCTCCCGCCTCGCTCATATCCGTTGCCCGTGCATCACCCAGATGGGAGTTATGCGCCCAAAGCACAACCTTGTTACGACCTCCCTGTCTGTCTAAGTGAGCAACGAGGTGGTCGAGCGTCTGGGCCATGTGCCGATCGCGTAAGTTCCACGACGAAACCCGACGCCGGAACATCGAACGGTAGTATTCCTCTGCGTTCTTGACTAGTCGTGCGTTTTGCTCAGCGTAGAAAAACTCGTCCTCGGCTACCCGGCCATCTCGTTGCGAGTACTCACCCGTCCGACGTTGCAGTTCCTTGAGTTGATTAACTGCCTCATCTTGACACGACTCAGTCAGACCAAACGTTGCGTCATACCCATACTCTTGAGAGTCTTCACCATAGCGATCGAAGCAAGAATAGCGATCGCGCGCCCGCTTGGCGGCTTCTGGATCGACCTTGTCTAGATAATTGAGAACCGCCTCCATTGACGTGTGCATGCTGTAGAGGTCTAGACCGTAAAAGCCAACCTTTGTCGCCTCTTGAGGTAGCCCGCTATTGTACTCGCGCAGCCAGTCCACAAAGTTTACTACCACTGTATTGCGCCACATCCAAGCCGGGAAGCGATCGAATCCACCGAGGGCATCAGCACTCCTGGCATCATCGTTCATGCCCCGCACGTAGCGATTAACGCGGTAAGCATCCGGCCAGTCTGCCTCAACGGCAACCGCCGTGAAGTCTTTTTCTTGAATCAAGCGCTTCGTAATTTCGGCTCGCTCTCGGTAGAATTCATGGGTACCGTGGGACGCCTCACCGATTAGGACAAAGCGGGCATCTCCGATCGCATTCAATAAAGGATCGTAGTCTGAAGGCGAATCGGTCAGTGGGTGAGCCGACTTACGCACCAAATCAGTTAGGTTCGCGATCGTTGCATCTGGCATAGTTCTAATCCTCATTCGCGTTCAGCTACAAGCTGGCTACACACCCATGGCTGATGGTTGCTGGCTATTTTCAGCTTTGAAGAGCAGGTCGCGAACCTCCTCATCCGTAGTTTGGGGGAAGTCTTTGTACCAAAGACCCACGCTGTAAAAGGGACGAGGCGTTTCGACGCAAACAATCTCGTCTACTTCGCTGCCAATTTCCTGGCAAGTTTCAAAGGATGAGACGGGTACGCCAACGACAAGCCGAGCGGGTTGCTGTTGTCGCACTGCCTCGATTGCAGCACGCATCGTCGCCCCCGTTGCGAGACCATCATCCACGACAATGACGGTGCGTCCCTGCAAAGCGGGGACTGGACGGTTGTCTCGATAAAGACGTTCCCGACGCTCTAACTCCTGCTGTTCTTTTTGTGCAACTCGGTCGATCGTTGCTTCGGTAAGACGAAGCGCTTTGACAATCTCCTCATTAAGCACGCGCACGCCACCTGACGCGATCGCTCCCATGGCTAATTCTTCTTGGCTGGGTACGCCTAGTTTGCGTACTAGAAAAACGTCTAAGGGAGCCTTGAGTGCGTTTGCCACTTCAAAAGCGACAGGTACGCCGCCTCGCGGTAGCCCTAATACCAGCACATTTTGGCGATCGGCATAGGCGGCTAGTTTTACTGCCAGCCGTTGACCTGCTTCAGTTCGGTCTTTAAATAAATCCTTAGATAGCTTAGATAGCATGGTTATCACCCTCTACAAGCAGCGATCGCACCTTGATGCAGTCCAACGCCAATAGTGAAGCTATGACCGCATAGCTTTTAAGCACAAAACCAAAAATGCGATCGCGATCGCTTTCTCCAGGTCAGCCAATAGCCGGACTGACCGCTTAAAACGTTGAAAAATAAAAGCAGTATTCCTGTTATTTCAAAATTTCTTATCTTCTGACCTCATACTAAAAAGCCAGACCTCTCCTCTCCTCCTACTAATGGGTGTGATTTTTTAGCTACTGCTCTATCTTCCGGAGGAGTTCCGAGCGAGTTGACATGTCAATCAAGATACAAAAGCGTTTTGGCTAATTCTGTTTGTTGCCAAATTCTTCAATTCAGTGATACATCAAACGTATTTTTGTGAAATTTAAAATTTACACTAAATAGAGCCAAGAGTCACGCGAGAGGGATCGGTTTTCCCACCAGCCTCGATACCCTATTCAACTGATTTATTAGTCAATATGGGAATAGAGTTACATCAGTGAGGGTCAACTATGTTTCCTTTCTGGAATTGGAGTAGCACTTGCTGCGGGAGCGAACCGATTTCTCGGAGAACCAGCTTGGAGCGTAAGCTCAAGTTTCTCAAGTCAATCCGGGACGATCTGGAAATTAGACTATCTGGACTCAATGCCGCAATTAGCACAGTCGAGCAGCAATTGAGCCAAGAGGATACAACCACTGTATAAGCCAAGCGTTGAGTGCGATCGCGTTAGTGCATAGCGACTCTTGGTCTATCAGGCTATAAGCGATCTACACTAACGAAAGAAAACTGGCAGCAGGGGAGTTCAAACCAGAACTCCCTCGCTTTACTATTAATTAATTTGTCTCGGTACTTAGTCCAAAGGGAAGATTAAGCCAAAGGAAACATTTCTTACATTTAAAAGCATCAAATCAATCATGCTAGTTTTCTGCTTAAAATAAAAATGAGCGATACTATTTACGGAAATTTACAGGGATTAAAATCCAGTTACATTAAGCAGCTACAGCGACTGTACGAGCAACGGCAACCAGGCGATCGCATCACTACCCCTGAATTCGCTCGAAACTTGGCAGCAATTAGTACGCAAATGCATCAGCCAGCGTGCGCCTACATTAATCGACGGGGACAGGTAATTCGAGTAGCCGTAGGTACGCCGCAACAGACTCAAATTCCTGCCCAAGAACTGCCTCGGCATGGCGCTCGACGTTTGAGTGGAATTCGTTGTGTTGCGACTCAACTCAAAGGAGCAATGCCCGACTCAGCCGCACTAGCTGCAATGGCACGGCAGGGCTTAGACGCTTTAGTCGTGTTGCGTCCCACAGATAACGGAACGACAGGCGATGTCGAGGAAGCGTTCCTCGCTCACCTCGTACCCGATTTAGACTCACCTTGGATGGTTTCTTCTCCCCTAAGTCTGGATGACCTAACAGAGCAAGACTTTGACGAATTAGTTGATGAATGGGAAAACGAGTTTCAAGCAGCCGGTTTTGAAACCTCACAATTCCAGGAGATTAAAACAGACCACGATCGCGTTTTGCTGGTGGGGTTGATGAGTGAGGACATGTCTGCCCAACAGTTTCAAGATAGCCTGGACGAACTCGCTCGGTTAGTAGAGAGTGCAGCAGGAGAGGTCGTAGAGACAGTCCAACAAAAGCGATCGCGTCCCCATCCTCAAACTGTCGTCGGTCAAGGCAAAATCGAAGAAATTGCCCTCCGCGCTCACAAGCATAGAGCAAATCTCATCGTTTTTAATCGAGACATTTCTCCCTCTCAAGCCCGCAACTTAGAAGCTGAGATTGGCATCCGAGTCGTCGATCGAACTGAAGTAATTCTCGATATTTTCGCTCAACGCGCTCAATCCCAAGCCGG